>NZ_OZ026539.1:907629-1210172 GCF_964020195.1 Spiroplasma endosymbiont of Lasioglossum villosulum | reverse complement strand
TGTTCCTGTAGATGTAAATGATGCTAAGGAATTTAAAAACTTTGTAGCCAAAAAATGTCCTCGTAATGGTAGTATAAATATTGAAGTTGATAAAAATGGAAAGATTTTGTTTGCATATATTATTGATAACCAGACTCATAAGAGGAAAGATATAAAAATTGCTGAAAAATTAATTGATACTTTTGAAAGAGTAATTAGTACAGCCTCTTCTTTACATTCACAACATTGACAAAATAATTCTGTTGCATCTAAAAAAGAAGTACAAAGTAATAATTCTTTTCCTGCAAAGGAAGTTAATGGTACTGAACCACCATCAAAACCAGTAGAACAAAGTGTTAAGTCAGTTTTATCTACACCAACACCATAAATGTAATAATTAAAGGAGAAAAATAAAAATGCCACTAATGAAAAATTTTAAATGATTTACAAACATTATGAGAAATATATATCAATCAGAAATAAGTGATGTTGAAGATATTGCTATTGAAGTAGAGGATGACCTATATTCAAAAAAGAATACACTTAATATTTTAAAGAATTCTTCTTTCAAGATTAATCCATTAAAAGTAAAAAAAATAGTTAGTTTAAATCAAGATAGAAAATTTGTTGTTGATAGTGGTTCATTAGTTAATACTATATTTATTAGTGATGAATCATTAACTCAAAATGATCAAAGTTTATTTAAAAAAGACCAATTAGTTTTCATTGAAGATGAAACTGACAATACTAAAATTAAAATATATAAAATTTTATTTGATGAATCTGAAGGTGAAATAAGACCTGAATTAGGATTATTAGGAAGTATAAAATTATCAGAATTTAATGGAATTTTTATAAATTCTGGACTGTTTAAAGAAAATGATGTTTTAATTAATCAAAAGATTAATAATTTATTAGATGCTCCACAGTTGCGAAATCCATTTGAACAACTAAACCCAGTTTGAGATGTGGAACACTATAAAATTAATGATTATTCTTCAAATAGTACAATGATTGAAAATTTTAAAAAACATTTAAACTTAGTGAATGTTGAAAAAGACTATTTTATTTATCGTCAAGGAAATGAAATTTTTATTAAAAATGTTACTGATCCAAATGATACTTTTATAATCTCAACAACTGCTCAAAGTATTACTGATAATGATATTTTTTATTTAAATAAAAAGATTAACAAAAATGGAGAAACTTTTTGAGAAACCTATAAAATAACAAAAAAACCTGTTCTAGGATGAATATATGATAATGTAAAATATCAAGCATATGAATTTAATCCTTTAACCGACCAGCAATTTGATGATTTAAAAGCATTAAGTATTCCTCCACAATTAGGATTTACTATAGAACCAACAATTAATAATGGATTAGCATTTCTTCTTAAAGAAGAGCAACAAGAAATTGATTTAGTTGCTATGCGTTTTTTAGTAAATGCACCAGAAGTGTTACCAGAAGATTTACCTGAACCTTTACAGATTGCAAATAATATCTCTGAAACATTGCAAAATAATAGCATAGAAGGTTTGTATAGTTTAGTAATAGAAGATGGTAAAATAAAAATATCAGATGCTAAATCAGATCCAGAAAATGTAATTTTTGAACAAGAACTTTCTCAAGAAAATAAAAATATATGAAATAATGATATAGAAGTTGCTGGTAAGTATCAAAAAGTATACTTTGCGAAAAACCCAAGTAATAATTTAGTAGAAAAATGAGTAGTTATTGCTGATCAAAATCAACTACAATGTATTGGAACAATTTCTTTATCGGAATTAAGAAAAAGTTTTGCAAATAATAATTTATTTCCTGATGGATTAAAGGGTATTCACTGTGGAGAAAATGGAGCACAAGTTAAAGTGGCAAGAGCTGCTGCTGAACAGGTAATATCACCAAAACCATCAGTTACAAAATTATCTCCAGTTATCGTTAAAAATGTTATTAATTTAAAATGAGATGATAGTAGAAAATTATGAGATTTAAATATAACAACTGATGAGCAAACATTGGATAAAAAATTAAAATTAGAAAAAAATGAAAATGATATTTTGAATAATTTAATAGAACAAAATAAAAAAGCAAATACTGTTATTTTATTTAATAAGTGTGATGGTAAATTTTTAAGAGCATATTATTTTGATGAAAATAATAAGAAAGTAAATTGCTCTAATAAGTTAAGTGATGAAGATAAAGAACAACTTAGTACCATAAATCAAAAAGCAAAAGCAAGAGTATTAGAAGCAAGAACAGTAACACCAATACTTGATTTAAAATCAAACTTATTTTTAAAAAATACTAAAACTTTTAATTTTAATATTTTTAATGGAAAATGTTATGTTTTATGTAATGATGAACTTGGAATTCCATTAAAAGCAGAAGTGAAACTTAGTCCTGAACAAATTCGTGCATTATCATATTTAGCTAAAAATGAAGTTGATTTTTCTTTAACTTTTGATAAAGATGATAATTTTAAAAGTATAAGTTATACCTTTTATAGAGATGAAGTAAAACAAAATGTAACTATTAATAGGAAAGATTTATCTGATAGTAATAATTTTAATCAAAAAAGGATTGAAACTGATGAATTAATGGAAACAATAGTTACTGCTCTTAATAATCCTGAAAGTTTAATACCAGAAGATGATGGAGTAACTCCAAAACCATGAAATAGTGATACTGTTGCTAAAGTTAATGGAGCATCATTACCAAGTAGTACAACTCAACATCCACAACAACAACAAATGTAATTAAATCATCATTATTTTAGAAGCACAAATAAAAAATATTTGTGCTTTTTTGATTCTAAACAATATTTTTTTCTGTATAATAATTAGTGAAATATTAAAGAAAGAAGGAATTAATAAATATGTCTTGCATTATTGATATTAGAGCACTACAAGTAATAGACTCAAGAGGAAATCCAACTATTCAAGTTGAATGTTGAACTGAAGATGGTGGATACGGGCTTGCTTTAGTGCCATCAGGTGCTTCAACAGGTACTAGAGAAGCTTTAGAACTACGAGACAAAGATACTAAAGTTTATGGTGGACTTGGTGTTATGAAAGCCATTAAAAATATTAATGAAAATATTGCCGAAGCTATTATTGGTTTGGAAGTTACTAATCAAAGATTAATTGATCAAACAATGATTAAGTTAGATGGAACAGAAAATAAAACAAAATTAGGTGCCAATGCTATTTTAGGGGTATCATTAGCAGTTGCTAAAGCTGCCGCTGATGAATTATATGTGTCCTTATATACATACTTAGGTGGTACTAATGCTTGTCAGTTGCCAGTCCCAATGTTAAATGTAATTAATGGTGGTGCTCATGCTGATAATAATATTGACTTTCAAGAATTTTTAATAATGCCAGTTGGTGCTAAAACATTTTCAAAGGCAATCCAAATGGCTGCCGAAACTTTTCATGCTTTAAAAAGTATTTTAAAAGGTAAGGGTTTAGTTACTGCAGTTGGTGATGAAGGTGGTTTTGCTCCTAATTTAAAATCAACCGAAGAAGCATTAGATTTAATTGTTGAAGCTATTAAAAAAGCGGGTTATACTCCAAATAAAGATATAAAAATTGCTATGGACTGTGCATCATCAGAGATTTATAAAAATGGTAAATATGTTTTTGGTAATAAAGATGGTAAAAGTAAAAATACTGAAAAATTATTAACTTCAGCGCAACTAGTAGATTATTTAGTTGATTTAACTAAAAAATATCCAATTATTTCAATTGAAGATGGTTTGGCTGAAGGTGATTGAGAAGGATTTAAATTATTATTAGAAAAATCAGAAGGTAAATTCCAAGTTGTTGGTGATGATTTATTCGTTACTAATCCAAAAATTATTAAAGAAGGAATTATTAAAAACGTTGCTAATTCAGTATTAATTAAATTAAATCAAATTGGAACATTAACTGAAACTATGGAAGCTATTGAAATGTGTCAAAAAGCTGGGTGAACGGCAGTAGTATCTCATCGTTCTGGGGAAACTGAAGATACAACGATTGCTGACTTAGCAGTAGCTTTTAATACTGGACAAATTAAAACAGGTTCAATGTCAAGAACTGATCGTGTTGCAAAATACAATCGTTTATTAACAATTGAAGCTGATTTAGCAGATCAAGCTAAATTTTTAGGTGACGATGTATTTTATAATATTAATTAATTAAAATCATATTTTATGGTTAAATTTACTGATATCCTTTTTAATTTTAAACAAATTATAATAATTATCACTAAAATAATGTAATTAGAAGAGAGGATGACTAAATATGCAAGAATTAAATAAAAGAAGAATTGGAATCTTAACTTCTGGTGGTGATTCACCAGGTATGAATAATGTTATTAATGCAGTATATAAGACTCTTCGTGGTATAAATCATGAAAATAGTAAAATTGCTACTGCTGATAAAAGACCATTTGAATTAGTTTTAATAAAAAATGGTTATAAAGGAATAATGACAAATGACATTCATGTTATTGATAACAATTGAGCAAATTTAATTGATCTAGGAACTGAGATGGGGGGAACAATCATTGGGTCTGCTCGTTTTAGAGAATTTGAGGAAGAAGAAACTCGTAAAAAATGTATTGAAATTTTAAAATCTAAAAAAATTGAAGGTTTAATTGCTATTGGTGGTGATGGCACATATAATGGTTTGCAAAAATTAAGTAATGAAGCAGCTATTCAATGTGTGGGTATTCCAGGTACTATTGATAATGATATTAGTTCAAGTGAGTTTACTATTGGTTTTGATACCGCTCTTAATACAATTGTTGAAAATCTTGATAAAATTCGTCAAACCGCTAATTCTCATGGAAGAATTATGATTGTTGAAGTAATGGGTCGTAATTGTGGTGACCTTGCTCTTCATAGTGTTGCTGCTGCAAATTGTGATTTAGTTGCAACTAAAGATTTAGGAATTGGAGAACAGTCATTGATTGATATTATTAAACAGTTGTACACTAAAAAACAACGTCGTTCATTAGTAATAGTAGTAACTGAACGTCAATATGATGTTAATAAAATAGCTAAAATCATTGAAAAAGATACTGATTGTGAAACAAGAGCAGTAATATTGGGTCAAATTCAACGTGGGGGAACACCAAGTGCATTTGATCGTTATTTAGCAACAATGATGGGTATTTTTGCTGCCGAAAGATTTGCAAATAGTAATAAATCTAGTATTTGTATTGGATTACAAGATAATAAATTAGTAGCTATTGAAATTCAAGATGCATTAAACACACCTTCAATAAATAAAAATAACGTTGCTAATAAAATTTTACGTTTGTCAGGAGTTATTTTTAAAAAAAATACTTAATAAAAAGAGGTGAATAATTTGATATCAATTATAAAAAGAACTAAATGTGTAACTACTTTAGGACCTGCTTCAAATTCTGCTGATGTTATTAAACAACTAATAGAAAATGGCTCAATTTGTGGGCGTTTAAATTTTTCTCATGGTACTCATGATGAACATTTAGCAAGGGTTTTAATGATTAGAGAAGTATCTAAACAATTAAATGTACCAGTTGCTATTATGTTAGATACTAGAGGTCCAGAAGTTAGAACACATACCTTTACAAAGGGTAGTGTAGAAATCAAAAAAAATGAAATTATTACGATAATTGATAATAAAGAGATTATTGGTACTGCCGATAAGTTTTCTGTAAATTATGGTAATTTAGCAAAGGATATTAAAGTTAATGTTAATTTACTAGTAGATGATGGTAAATTAACATTAAAGGTTACAGCGGTTAAAGATCATACTGTTATTTGTCAAGCTTTAAATACACATACTATTAAAGATCGTCGTGCTATTAATATTCCAAATGTTAAATTGTCTTTACCTTTTATTTCTGAAAAAGATAGAGCAGATTTAATTTTTGGTTGTCAGCAAAAAGTAGATTATGTTGCTGCATCATTTGTTTGTTCAGCAGCTGATATTAAAGAAATCCGCAAAGTTTTAGATGATAATGATGGTAAACATATTCAAATCATTGCTAAAATTGAATCACAATTAGCAGTTAATAATTTTGATGAAATTTTAAAAGAATCAGATGCTATTATGGTTGCTCGTGGTGATTTAGGAGTTGAAATTCCTTTTGAAAAAGTTCCTTTTTTAGAACGTGAATGAATTAAAAAATGTCGTACTGTTAACAAACCGATAATTGTTGCTACGCAAATGCTAGATTCAATGATAGATAATCCTCATCCAACACGCGCTGAAGTTACTGATGTTTGGGTTGCTATGGATTGGGGAGCAACATGTACAATGTTATCGGGTGAATCTGCCAATGGTAACTATTCTGTGTTATCAATTGCAACAATGAGTAAAATTCTTGTTGATGCTGAAAGTCATCAAGAACAGAGTAAAATTGCTACTGATTTATTGCATACAAAAGATCAATTAGTTGCTAAAACTATTAAAAAAATTATTGAAGAAAAACCACAATATTTAATTACTAATAGTCAAGATAGTAATTATATTAGAACTATTGCTAATGCTCATTTGCCAGTTTATATAATTCCTATTGTTAATAATGTTATTGATTATAATAAATTTGCAATAAACTTTGGAATTTATACTTTTTTAGCAGTTGAAGGAATTCCAGTAGAATTAAGTAATTCTTCGCAATTAGTTAAAAGCATTAGTAGCACTTATATAATCCCTACTAAATCAAAAGTATTAGTAGTAGATATTAATAATAATACTAATCCTTTTACAACTTTTATTGTCAAATAACCTAGTACTACTTAGGTAAATTAGAAAAGGAATTAGGTAAAACATGAAAATTAATGTAATTAAATTAAATGGCAAAACGATGACTTATAATATTGAAAATCCAATTACTGGTTATCAATTATTAAAACAGGAAAATGAAAATATAGATTCTTCAATTATTGCTTTTACTCTGAATGGACAATTAAAAGATTTATATTGAGAAATTAAAGAAGATGCTGAAATCAAGTTTATTAAAAAAGATGATGCTTTAGGATGAACTATTTTAAATTATGGATGTGCTATGATTTTAGCTCATACTATTAAATTAATGTATCCACAAGCGTTAATTACGATTGCTAATACTAATGATAATGGTTTTTATTTAGATTTTGATTATGAAAAGCGACTTTCTAATGATGAATTAATTAAAATTGAAGAGAAAATGCGTGAAATTTTAATAAAAAATATTGAAATTAAAAGAGTTTGTCAAACTAAAGAAGAATCTTTAAAAACTCATAAAGACAATCCTTTTGCTTTAGAATATATTAAATTAAATCATGTTAATGGATTAAAATGCTCTTATTTAGTTGATAATAAGACTTTAGTAGTGGCATCGGGTGTTGCTATTAATAATTCTTCATCAATAAAAGATTTTAAATTATTAAGTATTACTGGTGCATATTGATTAGGAAATGATAAAAATAAACAATTACAGCGCATTTCTGGTATTTGTGATTATTCAAAAGTAAAATTAGTAGATAAACTTAATGAACTTGAAGAACGAAAAAATCGTGATCATCGCAAACTAGGTAAAGAATTAAATATTTTTATTTTTAATGATGATTGTGGTAAAGGATTACCTATATTTTTACCAAATGGTATGGTTATTAAAAAAGTTTTGCAGAAATATTTGAGAAAACAAGAATTTATGTGAGATTATCAAGAAGTATCAACACCAGTTTTAGGTTCTGTTGAATTATATAAAAAAAGTGGTCATTGAGATCATTATCGTGAAAATATGTTTACTCCAATTAAAAAAGAAGAAGAACAATTGGTATTAAGACCAATGACTTGTCCTCATCACTGTATGATTTATAAAAGTGCTCTTCGTAGTTATAAAGATTTACCTTTGCGTTTAAGTGAGCATGCTTTATTATATCGTTATGAAGCAAGTGGTGCTTTAACTGGTTTAGAACGAGTAAGAAGTATGGAATTAACTGATTCTCATATTTTTGTTAGATTTGATCAAATGAAAACAGAGTTTAAACGTTGTTATCAGTTAATTGCTGAGGTTTTAAAAACTTTAAATATTAAAATTGATTATTTATCATTATCTTTACGAGATCCTGCTGATAAACAAAAATATTTTAATGATGATAAAATGTGAAATCAAGCAGAAACAGCATTACGTGAAGTATTAGATGAATTACAATTAGAGTATAAACCAATGATTGGTGAGGCTGCTTTTTATGGACCAAAATTTGATGTTCAAATTAAAACAGCATTAGGTCATGAAATTACAATATCTACTATTCAATTCGATTTCTTATTACCGAAAAAGTTTAATTTAACTTATATTGATGAAAATAATAATGAAACAAATCCAGTTATTGTTCATCGAGGATTAATTGGTACATATGAACGTTTTATTGCCACATTATTAGAACAAAATAAAGGCGTTTTTCCATTATGATTAGCACCAAGGCAAATTGCAATTTTACCAATAAATGAAAAAGAAAAAACCTTAGAATATGCTAATAAATTATTGCAAACTTGTAAACAACATAATTTACGAACTGAAATTATTAGCAGTGGAACTATTGGCAAACGTATTGTTGAAACACAAACTCAAAAAATTCCTTATGAAATTATTATTGGTGATAAGGAAATAGAAAATAATAATTTAAGTTATCGTCAGTATGGTCAAAAAGAAAGTAAAATTGTTACTTTATCAGAATTTTTAAAATTATTAACAAAACAAGTTGAGAATAAAATATAACTATAAAAATTAAAAAACCATTTAAGGTTCTAATTCTTAAATGGTTTTTTAGTTAATTAAGCAATTTAATTTTACTAATATACTTAGTAAAATTTAAACCATTTTTTTATACGAAAAAAATATTTATATTTTTACTATTATTTTCATTGACATTGGGTTTTGTTTTCTGTAAGATACTTATTGTGCCCGAAAATAAATGGGTTACAAACTAGAAAAAACGATCTTTGAAAACTAAATAGAACAAGAATTAATCCGTCAATTTTTTATTAAAAATTAAATAAGTCAGACATCATCTTTTAACAAAAACAATTTTATTGAGAGTTTGATCCTGGCTCAGGATTAACGCTGGCGGTATGCCTAATACATGCAAGTCGAACGAAAGTAGCAATCTTTAGTGGCGAACGGGTGAGTAACACGTATCTAACCTACCATTTAGTGGGGAATAACTGTTGGAAACGACAGAGCTAATACCGCATATGTTATTTATTTGCAATGATAAATAATGAAAGGAGCATTTGCTTCGCTAATTGATGGGGATGCGGCGCATTAACTAGTTGGTAAGGTAATGGCTTACCAAGGTAACGATGCGTAGCCGATCTGAGAGGATGAACGGCCACATTGGGACTGAGACATGGCCCAAACTTCTACGGAAGGCAGCAGTAGGGAATTTTTCACAATGGGCGAAAGCCTGATGGAGCAATGCCGCGTGACTGATGAAGGTCTTCGGATTGTAAAGGTCTGTTGTAAGGGAAGAAGTGCTAGAATAGGAAATGATTTTAGTATCGACCATACCTTACCAGAAAGCCACGGCTAACTATGTGCCAGCAGCCGCGGTAATACATAGGTGGCAAGCGTTATCCGGATTTATTGGGCGTAAAGCGTGCGTAGACGGTTTTGCAAGTCTGAGGTTAAATTTAGGGGCTCAACCCCTGACCGCCTTGGAAACTACATTACTAGAGTATAGGAGAGGTTAGTGGAATTTCATGTGTAGCGGTGGAATGCGTAGATATATGAAGGAACACCAGTGGCGAAGGCGGCTAACTGGCCTATTATTGACGTTGTGGCACGAAAGCGTGGGGAGCAAATAGGATTAGATACCCTAGTAGTCCACGCCGTAAACGATGAGTACTAAGTGTTGCCATGAGGCAGTGCTGTAGCTAACGCATTAAGTACTCCGCCTGAGTAGTATGCTCGCAAGAGTGAAACTCAAAGGAATTGACGGGGACCCGCACAAGCGGTGGAGCATGTGGTTTAATTCGAAGCAACGCGAAGAACCTTACCAGGTCTTGACATACCTTGCGAAGCTATAGAGATATAGTAGAGGTTAACAAGGATACAGGTGGTGCATGGTTGTCGTCAGTTCGTGTCGTGAGATGTTTGGTTAAGTTCAGCAACGAACGTAACCCTTGTCCTTAGTTGCCAGCATTAAGTTGGGGACTCTAAGGAGACTGCTAGTGTAAGCTAGAGGAAGGTGGGGACGACGTCAAATCATCATGCCCCTTATGACCTGGGTTACACACGTGCTACAATGGCTGATACAAAGAGTCGCTAAACCGCGAGGTCAAGCAAATCTCAAAAAGTCAGTCTCAGTCCGGATTGAAGTCTGCAACTCGACTTCATGAAGTCGGAATCGCTAGTAATCGCGAATCAGCAATGTCGCGGTGAATACGTTCTCGGGTCTTGTACACACCGCCCGTCAAACCACGAGAGTTGGCAATGCCAGAAGTCGGTGTCCTAACCGCAAGGAGGGAGTTGCCAAAGGCAGGGTTGATGATTGGGGTTAAGTCGTAACAAGGTATCGCTACCGGAAGGTGGGGATGGATCACCTCCTTTCTATGGAGTTTAGTTTCTAATAAGAAACCAAGACAACAAGAAAAATTAGATGGATGATTTATTGGATTACTTCTTTTGTTCTGTTTAGTTTTCAGGGATTGTTTTCTCTGAGCAATTGTTCTTTAAAAACTGGATAATAGACATCTTTTAAAAAAATAAGATAATTTTTATCTTGCAATAGGATATTCTAAAAATAAATTATTAAGAGCGTATGGTGGATGCCTTGGAATTGGAAGACGATGAAGGACGCGATTACCTGCGATAAGCTTCGGGGAGCTGGAAATAAGCTTTGATCCGGAGATGTCCGAATGGGGAAACCCACTATCTTTAATCAGATAGTACTGTACAATGAATTCATAGTTGTGCAGAGTGATACCTAGAGAATTGAAACATCTTAGTACCTAGAGGAAAAGAAAGCGAATGCGATTCCCTTAGTAGCGGCGAGCGAAAAGGGAGCAGCCTAAACCAGTCGTCAGACTGGGGTTATAGGACTGTCTATTAGGTTCGACCTATGAAGAGTTACAAAATTTATATATAGCAGAAGTTGTTGGGAAGCAACGCCATAGATGGTGAAAGCCCAGTATGCGAAATGTATAAATCTCTTGACAGTATCCTGAGTACGGCGAGGCACGTGGAACCTTGTCGGAATTTGCGCAGACCACTGTGTAAGGCTAAATACTAACCAATTACCGATAGTGAACCAGTACCGTGAGGGAAAGGTGAAAAGTACCCCGAGAGGGGAGTGAAATAGTTTTTGAAACCATATGCTTACAACAAGTCGGAGCCCGTTAATGGGTGACGGCGTGCCTTTTGTAGAATGAGCCGGCGAGTTACGATTACATGCAAGGTTAAGTTGAAAAGACGGAGCCGAAGTGAAAGCGAGTCTGAATAGGACGTTTAGTATGTGGTCGTAGACCCGAAACCAGGTGATCTAGCCATGAGCAGGTTGAAGTTAATGTAACAGTTAATGGAGGACCGAACCAACGTTCGTTGAAAAGACCGTGGATGACTTGTGGCTAGCGGTGAAATTCCAATCGAACCTGGAGATAGCTGGTTCTCCCCGATATAGTTTTAGGACTAGCGTCAGAATTAGTGCAATGGAGGTAAAGCTCTGAATGTATGATGGCCCCACCTCGGGGTACTGAATGCAATTAAACTGCGAATGCCATTGTTACATATCTGGCAGTCAGTCTATGGGTGATAAGGTCCATGGACGTGAGGGAAACAGCCCAGATCATCAGCTAAGGTCCCCAAATCAATGCTAAGTGGAAAACGATGTGGAATTGTTCAGACAGCTAGGAGGTTGGCTTAGAAGCAGCCATCCTTTAAAGAGTGCGTAACAGCTCACTAGTCGAATGATTCTGCGCGGAAAATGTACCGGGGCTAAGCATTGTACCGAAGCTATGGGTCTATATGTATGTTTACATATATTGTGGGCGGTAGGGGAGCGTTCTAATCTGCGACGAAGTTAGACCGGAAGGACTAGTGGAGCGTTTAGAAGTGAGAATGCCGGCGTGAGTAACGATTGAAGGTGAGAATCCTTCATGCCGATTGACCAAGGTTTCCTGGGCTAGGTTCGTCCACCCAGGGTTAGTCAGGACCTAAGGCGAGGCCGAAAGGCGTAGTCGATGGATAACAGGTTGATATTCCTGTACCACCATGGTGACTGATGGAATGACGGAGAAGGCTAAAATGTCCCAGTGGTTGGTAGTGCTGGGCTAAGTACAAAGAGGGTTGTGTAGGCAAATCCGCACAGCGTTAACCTTGAAGTACGATGGGGAGTGAACGGTTCGCTTAGTAACGAAGCATTTGATGCCATACTTCCAAGAAAAGTTTCTAAAGACATCACCATGGTGCCTGTACCGAGAACGGACACACGTGGTCAAGGAGAATATCCTAAGGCAAGCGAGATAACTATAGCTAAGGAACTCTGCAAAATAACCCCGTAAGTTAGCAAGAAGGGGAGCTCATAGCAATATGAGTCGCAGTGAAGAGGTCCGGGCGACTGTTTAGCAAAAACACAGCTCTCTGCTAAGTCGTAAGACTATGTATAGGGGGTGACGCCTGCCCAGTGCTGGAAGGTTAAAGAGATTTGTTAGCGTAAGCGAAGCTTTGAACTGAAGCCCCAGTGAACGGCGGCCGTAACTATAACGGTCCTAAGGTAGCGAAATTCCTTGTCAGGTAAGTTCTGACCCGCACGAAAGGCGTAACGATCCGGACGCTGTCTCGGCTATAGACTCGGTGAAATCTTAGTACCTGTGAAGATGCAGGTTACCCGCGATTAGACGGAAAGACCCCGTGGAGCTTTACTACAACTTGATATTGAATTTTGGTGTAGTTTGTACAGCATAGGTGGGAGACGTTGATATGCAGACGCTAGTAGGCATGGAGTCACCATTGGGATACCACCCTTGCTATATTGAAATTCTAACTTGAGACCATAATCTGGTCTAAGAACAGTGTCTGGTGGGTAGTTTGACTGGGGCGGTCGCCTCCTAAAAAGTAACGGAGGCGTCCAAAGGTACCCTCAATATGAATGGAAATCATATGTAGAGCGCAAAGGTAAAAGGGTGCTTGACTGCGAGACATACAAGTCGAGCAGGAACGAAAGTTGGGCTTAGTGATCCGGCGGTGCTGTGTGGAAAGGCCGTCGCTCAACGGATAAAAGTTACCCCGGGGATAACAGGCTAATCTCTCCCAATAGTTCATATAGACGGGGAGGTTTGGCACCTCGATGTCGGCTCATCGCATCCTGGAGGTGTAGTCGCTTCCAAGGGTTGGGCTGTTCGCCCATTAAAGCGGTACGCGAGCTGGGTTCAGAACGTCGTGAGACAGTTTGGTCCCTATCTGTCGTGGGCGCAAGAAATTTGAGGAAAGCTGTTCCTAGTACGAGAGGACCGGAATGGACCTACCTCTGGTGCACCAGTTGTCACGCCAGTGGCACAGCTGGGTAGCTATGTAGGGCATGAATAAGCGCTGAAAGCATCTAAGCGCGAAGTCAGTTCCAAGATGAGATTTCTCATTCGAAAGAAGTAAGATCCCTTGAATACTACAAGGTTGATAGGTCAGGTGTGTAAGCATAGTGATATGTTCAGCTTACTGATACTAATAGATCGAGGATTTATTGAAGAATATATTCTCTATTGCAAATCAAAAGTAATCAAATTTAAAGATGTCTGTTTCTAGTTTTTAGGGAGCAATTGCTAAACTATTTGGTGTCCATGGCGGAGTGGTCACACCTGTTCCCATCTCGAACACAGCAGTTAAGCACTCCAGCGGCGAAAATACCAGCAATGGGAAAATAGCACGATGCCAAATTTTTTTTATTGTTAATCTTAATGTAAAAATTAAGATTTTTTTAATTTTTATATTAAAATAAGTAAATAATTTTATTTTTAATTTATGATTGTTTTAAACCACTTATACGCTCTGCTATTGATAAATCATTTTTTATTCATCAATATTATTAAATGCTTGCTTGATCTAAGCATGATAATGAGCATGTGCGACGACTTGCTAGTGAAGGTTGTCGTCCTCAATTACCATGAGGACAGGCATTAACAAATTTTAATTTTACAACAATTAAAAGCCGATCCCTCTTTTTATGTTCGTAAAAGTGTAGCAAATAATTTAAATGATATTTCTAAAACACATCCTGACTTGGTTACAAAAATTGCAAAGGAATGATATGGTAAAAACAATCATACTGATTGGATTGTAAAGCACGGTTGTAGGACCCTTTTGAAAAAAGGCAATATGGAGGTAATGAAAATCTTTGGTTTTACCAATATTGATTGTGTAAATGTGATTGATTTTGCTTTAGGTGCTGAATTTGTTTCTATTGGAGAAAATATGACTTTTTCTTTTAAGATTGAGACAAAAAAAGCAATCAAGGTACGATTAGAATATAGTATTGATTATGTGAAAGCAAGTGGTAAACGGAATCGTAAAATATTCCAAATATCAGAGATATATTTAAAGGAAAATATGAAGAAATTTTACGCAAAAAAACATTGCTTTGCAGATATAAGTACAAGGATTACAGGAACTCATTCAATTTCACTTATTGTGAATGGTACTACTTGAGATACATTAATTTTAAGATGTTGGCTATTAAATAGTCTAATTAATTATTTAATTAACCTACATATCAATTTAATTAGAATTATAAAGTTGGAAAATTAAAAGATTTGTATTTTATTTTAAAAGTCTTAATATATATTATATATATTGTATACTATAAAAAACTATTAGTAGTATCAAAAAGGGGGTACTTATGAAAACATTAATAAAAACATTAAGTGTTTTAACACTTGCAACAACAACAGGAAATTTAACTAATCTATTAAACACAATTGAAGAAAAAACTAATATTGCAACTAATTATATTCAAAATAAAAAAAGTTTAGAAAATAAACATAGTGCAATTAACTTAGCAGATATAATAGTAAATAATAATTTAGGACTTATTAATAGTGGGAAGGATTTAGCACCATCTAAAATGAGTTTACTAATAGGTATTATTGAAGCAAATCATCCAATTAAATCATTAACTATTAATGATTTTGATATTAAAAGACAAGATAATAGTACTGCTACAATTATTGGTAAAGGTGATTATATAGGAACAGTTAATTTGTATTATAGTATTACTAATTTTGTTTCTCAAAAATTAACAAATGGAAACATTTATGCTTTAGGTGTTGATTCACAAGGTAATATTTTTAGAGCACAAGAAGATAAGGTTTATAAGATTACTCCAACAGGATTAGATTTTAATGGCAGGATTAGAAGGATATTGGGCAGTTAGAGCCTTAGTAATTGATAATGAAGATAATGTTTATGTTGGTAGTGATAATGGTTTTGTTTATAAGAGTGATGGTGTACGTAGTTTTGAAAAAATTATAATACCAGGACCAAAAAACTGAATTTGAGCTTTAACATTTGATAAAAATACTGAAACTGTTTATGTTGGTAGTAATACTGGTGTATGCAAAATCAACAAAAATGGAAGCACTAGTTTAATGCAAGGAACAAATGGTGATCATATTCATAGTTTAGCAGTTGGTTCAGATGGCTCAATTTATGCTGGTGATGATGATCGTGGAATAATTTATAAAACTGATAAAATAAGTCAAACTTTTGGAATATTTCAACAAATAAACGATGGGCATCAAATTGATAGTTTAGTAGTTGACAATGATAATACTGTTTTTGCTGGTTCTTGAAATGGTCGTCTTTATAAGATAAAGAATGGAATATATGAGGTAATATTAGAAACAAATCCAAACCACGAGGTTAAAGGTTTAGTCATTGATAGAGATAATAATTTATTTGTTGGTATTGACTCTAATAAAGTATATAAAAAAATAGAAGATACAGATTTATGTTCTGAATTATCTGGAATAAAAAATACTGATGATCATATTTTTGCTTTAGCAGTTGGTCCAGATGATTCAATTTATGCTGCTGGATCGCAAGGAATTTTATATACAGCTAAAAATTTTAATAAAATATAGGTTATATATAAGTAATTAGTATTTTTTTAATAAAAATAAAAGACTTGCTTGCTAATTATATAGTAAGTTTTTTTATTTTTATTTAAATTTATGTACTAACATATTAATTAACGTTGGATAAGCATATATTTTTGCACCTTTAGTTTGAGATTTAACTAAATGTTGAATATCACTTTCAGCACTACAGCCAATATTTCAATCAGCAGGTTGATTAATAATACCTTCTTTATTATTTTCAAAAATTCTTAAAGTTTCTTTATTTACTTTTGTTTCAATTAAAAATGCTATTAATTCATCATATTGACCATTACAAAAATATTTTCAAGCCTTTAAAAAGTTTTTTAAATTTTCTGGATTAACTTTATTTTTTCTTTTATCAGGTTTATATGCTGTTCATAAATAATAAAAAGCATGATATTTATCTAGTACATAATAAGCACCCAAATATTTTGCTAAATTATATATTCATCCAGCACCATCACCAGAAACTACTAATTTTGCATTTTCAAATTCATAATATTTTTTTAATCCATTTCAAGTAAAATCAACTGTAGGATTTGCTTGTAAATAATCTTCTTTAGGACTATATTTATAATCACCCATAAAAGTATAAATTTTATTTGATAATTTATTTCTATTTTTACCTATTTGTTTTTTACCAGTATTATATGAAATACTACGAATTTTTTGCATTTCTCTTTTATGATTTTTATTTCAAACTGGAACATAACAATCATCAGCATTAATATAAATAAATTCACTATTTTTAACTTTAAATTTTTGTTCTGGTAATTTTTCTTGAACTTTTGCATTTTTATGAATTTTACTAATTGTTACTTTTGAAACATAAGTAAATTTTAAAATATCTTGTATATCTTGATAATGTTTCTTTCTTCCAATATATGATATTATTTCTTCTTTTAATCAACTAATAATTTTTGCTCTTTTTTCAATATTAAACTCTTCATAAACTGGATAATAATATTTTTTCTTTAATTTATCTCAATAAACTCTTTGATTAAAAATCATTTTACCAAATTCAAAAATAATACTACGATTACATTTTTTAGCAACTTTATATCTATCTTTATCTCTATTTTGAAAAAAATATTCATCAAAAGCATGGATTTTATTAACATGATTTGTTATAATTCTATTAATTTCATATTCAAGATTATTTTTATAATTAAACATTTTTTAACACCTTTCTATTTATTTTTTTATCCTAACTATTTTAACAAATTTGTTAAAATATTGTTGAAAAATGTTTGGTTTTAGAGTATAATATTAAAGAACGATTGAAATAATTAGCAAATCTATTGCAACGTTTAAAGATAACTTTTATTAGTTATCTTTTCTTTTTTAATAAAATAATGTACAATAAAGAAAAATATAAATAGAAAAGGAAAATAAAAATGATTGAGCAATGATTAGCAGATGTAATAGTACTTTCAGTAATGTTTGGAATAGTATTTTTGGTGTTAATTACATGTAAAGGACATGATTTATGCCATAGAGAAAAAAATGGGTATATTTTTTATGTTTATATCTTTGAATTTTTTTGGTTTATTTTGAGCATATAAAATATATAAAAAAGACCATCCTAATTTTAAATTCTGATTAACTGTAAAAAATAAATTTAGAAGAAAAAATAAAAAAATAGCAGTATAATGCTATTTTTTGTTATAATTATATTATAAAAATTAAAAAAATAAATATATGAATAATTAATAAAGTTAATAAGTTATTTTTGGTAGTTTAACTTAAAAATTATATTAATTATATCATAAATTTTTTTGTTTTTAAAGCATATGAAAGGAGATTTTTATGTGCAAGAAGAAAAAATAAAAATAAGAACAATTTTTAATGATGCAAAAGCATTAAGAGAAAAATTAGAAGAATATTTTAATCATTGTAAACAAACTGAAGAAGTACCAACTAAAATTGGTATGTTAGTTTATTTAGATATTACAGAAAATACTCTTTATAGTTGAAAACAAAAAAAGAGAAATACTTTTTTACAACAAATTAATTGAGCATATTTACAAATACGTCATATTAATACACAAAGATATTTAAAAGCAAATGCAAATAATACTGCATGATATTTAGAAAGAGCATTTGTGAAAGAATATCATTTATCTACAAAAATTTTAATAAAAAGTAGTGATAATACAGCCCCTATAGCAATTAGTTTAGAAAATAAAGGTAAGAATAAATGTTAAGTAATTTTGATTATTTATTAGATATTGCTAAAAGAATGTATTTAAAACAACCTTTAAATATTACTAAAATTAAACAATTAGGTAGTCGTAAATCTGGTAAAACATTTAGTAATATTGAATTCTTAGGTATTTTATTAATGTTAGATAATATTAATATTCATGCTTATTTAATTCGTAATATGTCAAAACAATTAAATGATAGTTGACAAGAATTAAAACAAATTATTAGAGCAACATATCCTAGTATTAATTTTATTATTAGTGAAACTAAAAAAACTATTGAATTTAATGGTAGTAAAATAACTTGTAAATATTTACATTCACAAGATAATAGTAATGTTAAATTAACTGGATTAGCAAGTAATTATTTATATGATTATGTAATTATATGAAGTGATGAAAGATATGAAATTACTGAAAATGATTATCAAGATTTAAAAGATGCTATTCGTTGTGCAAATCAATTATTAGAAATTGAAAGTTGTAATCCTTGAAGTATTTTAAATGAATTTATTAAAAAAACTATAAATGCTTGTCCACAAAATGAAAAACAAATTATTAATGAATATGAATAATTTACTATTATTGATAATACTATTTATCATTATCAAAATTGAAAATTAAATACTCATTTAAAAGATAGTGATAAACAACAATTATTAGAAATAGAACTTCTAGACCCAATATCTGCAAGAGTAAGAAGTCATGGTTTAGTTGGTTATGAATCTGGTGGAATATATTCACATTTAATTCATAAGATTAGTAGATTATTACAACCAAGTTATAGATTTAGTGCTGGATTAGATTATGGGTTTAAAGATGATGCTTTAGCATGTTTATTAATAGGTTTTGATTATAATTTTAAATTTGTTAATGTTATTGATTGTTTAAAAATAGAAAATAAATTAATTCGTTATGATAATAAACAATTAGCAAGATTAGTAGTTGAGTTTTATATTAAATTAGCAAAAGAAAATAATTTACTTTATGAATATGGTTTAACTGTATATTGTGATTTTAGTAATTATACATTTATTGAAATGTTAAATGATACAGCAATTAAATATCAAGTTAATTCATGACTATATTTTAAAGACTGTATGAAATTAAGACTTGAGTTTAGAATAGGTAAGAATGTGGCTTTAATGGCTTCAGAACGATTAAATATTAGTATGAATGCACAAGCATTATTAGATGAGTTTAGATTGGCTGTATGAGACCCTAAAAGTATTAAACAAATACCATTAGCGGGTAATGACCATTTACGTGACGCATTTGATTATGCTATAGAACCATATATTAGAAATTTAAGTGCAAATATAAATCCTTATTTTGAAAGGAAGTAACATATGAATAATCATAATACTGAAATATTAACTCCTAATTGATGTATGATAAATCTTCAAGAAATTATAGCAAATCATGCAAGTAAATTATTATGAGGTAATGGTTATACTTTAACAAGTGAACATGAAGAATATAAAAGAGCAATTGAAAAATTAAAAGAATGAAATAATTTAGATTTATTATTTTATCAAGATTGTCATATAAAGAGTGGATATGGTTATAGTATTGTTCAAATTGATAAAAGTAAAAGTGGTAGAATATCATTAAATTTTGCTCAACCGTATGCTCAATCAAGAGTTGCAAGAGTATTAGAAACTGAATATAGTGCATCAACATGGTCAAGATTACAATATGATGACCAAAGTATTTATGTTAAAACAACATATACTCGAAATCAAATAATTAGATATTTTACTAGTGATTATGTTACTTTAGATGGTTTACAAAAAACAAATAAGTGATGATTTAAAATTACCTTTAATAGATAATCATAATTTAGGTATTATTCCAGTTAAATTTATGCAAAATTTACCTAAAAAGAATTTCTTTGGTGGAGTTATTGGTGATTATTATCCAGATATGACTCCAATTAAAAAATTACAAAAATTATTAAATAAAACATTTGAATCAATTGAACATGAACTTGAATATAATGTTACTCGTGTATTTTTAGATATTACTGAACAAGAAATAAATCAATCTAAAACTGCTTTTGATTTTAAAAAATTAATAGGTAAATTTATTTTACAAGCAAATTTAAGAAGTTTAGGAAGTACTAGTGGAATACCACCAATTGCTATTTTACAAGGTAGTCCAATATTAGATAAATATGCAGAATTTATTCAATTTATTATTGATAAAGCATTTGAAGGCTCTGGATATAGTCCAGTAAATGATACTACAAGTCAAAAAACTGAAGCAGAAGTATTAATTACTAATTCTCGTGATATGGAAACTACAAGAATTAAAAGAACTTTAAATCAAAGTGATTGAAATGAAATATTTCAAAGATGTTTTATATTAATGGGATTAGATGGTGATAAATCTAAATGAACATTTGAAATTAAAGAAAATACTATTACAGATAGATTAAAATCACTTGAAATTGATGAAGCAGAATTAAGATTAGGAATTACTAATATTAAAAGAATTATTGTTAAAAGATATGGTGTTAGTGAAGAAGAAGCACAACAAATTATTGAAGAAAATAGAAAATATCAAAAAGAAGAAATTGAATTTAATAATACTTTTTTAGGAGAAACTAAAAATGATACCGAAAATAAATCATCAATTAATTAAAACAGTTTGAAAATCAACTGGTGAAATTGAAAAAGATTTTACACAAAATAAAGATTTACAATTTCGTGTATATCCTTTTATTATTATTTTAGGTGCTATAAATTCAACAGAAACTGGTTATAAACCACCAACTAGCATTCCTAATGATTATACTTCATTTAGTAAAATATTTACTGGACGTGAAGCAATACAAGCAGTTTGAGACCATTCTTATTATCCTATTCAAAATAAAGATAATCCAGATGAAGCATATAAACAATTACAAATTGGTGATGTGTTTTATGGGAATATATTATCAGACCAATTAGGTATTATTTATTCAGCAACACCAGCAAAGAATGCTTTTATTCAAGAACAAGCAATTAAAAATGTAGTTATTAATATTCCAAATGAAAAAAAGAATTTTAATTTTATTAATAATATTGTTTCAAATTTATATAAATTATATATGATTCCAGAAATTAATAAAGTTATAAATACTGATAAATCTATTAAAGTTGATAGACAATGATATATTCTTGAAGTTGCTAGTAAAACTTATAATAATGAAAATAAAGAATTAGCATATATTCAATGTACTTTTAGTAGTTTAAATGATAAATTAGCACATAGTGGATTAGCAATTAATCAATATGTACAATTAGGTGCACCTGCTGACCCAGTAGCATTACCAGTATTAGATGAAAATAATAATATTATTTTAGATTCAAATTATTTAACACCTTTACCAGTTACTCATTGTCAAATATCTTTTTATGGTTCAGTAAAACCTATTTCAATAGCATTATGAGGTAGAGAGATTGATAATAATCCTGAAAATACTAAACAACATAAATATAGACAATATACAAGTAAATTATTATTTCCATGAGAATATCAATGTAGTACATATGACCCAGTAAGTTTTCAAGCATTACCAGAAACAAATTATGTATTAACTGTTCAAGGACAATCAGTTTTAGAAAGTTATCAAGATTGACAAAAAGTAATTGCTCCAAATTATGATGATGGTGCAACAAAACATTATGAAGGTCATTTAAGAACTAATGTTGAAAAAACTAAAAATACTAATAAATTAGATGTTTCTAATAGATTAGTAAATTATTGAGATAATATTTTTTTAAATGGTGCTGAAATAGAAGATTATAATTATGCAACTGCTGGTAATCCATATTTTCAATATTATAATAAAAATAATAAAAAATTTATTGGTAATACTCATTATAATATGAATAATAATAAATTTAAGCAATTAAATACTATAAATGCATTACATTATTTTATTTATAATCCTATTAGTGAAATACCTTTAACAGTAAGAGAAACTATTAAAATTAATCTTAATACTATACCTGTATTTGGTTCATTTATGAATTTCTTTCTTGGTGGTTTAGATATTGGTGCTAAATTATCAAGTAATTTATTAATACCACAATTTCCTTATATAAATGGCTTAATATCTGCTGAATTATATAATTTTTATACAACATTATTATATAGTTCACAAAGTACTAATCCAGCATTAATTCCATTCGATGTATTTAGAAATGATACTCCAGATGCTATTCAATCTGTTGCTGGAACAGCCAGTCATATGACATCATTTACATTTAATTTAACTGATAGTTTATCAATGTCAAAATTTAATATTAATGATAATACTAGTTCTACTGGTTATAATCTTACAACTGATAATTTAGTTCAATTAGATAAAACTGATAAAACACAAATATATTTATTACCATCAGATAATGATATTAATCCTTTATTAAAAGAATCAGATTTTACTAATAAAAATATATTAAAATGAGCAATTGATATGATTGATATTAAAGTTGTAGGTAAAAGTAATTTTAAAATCACATTTTATAGTATGCCAGATAATAGAAGTGGTGCTGTTAATGATAATTTTAGTATTTGAAGTGGTACTTATCAAACAGTTGGTAAAGCAAGTAATAATAGTAGATTAATTCAAAATACATTTATTTTAGCAAATAATACTTTTAAATTTGACCAACCATTTAATTATCCACAAGCAATACAACCACCACCATTAATAGAAAGAGCGCATCCTATATTTATTGATTTAAGTAATCAAAGTCAATATGGGATTACAAATAGTATTATTAGTACTACTCAAACAGATGTTCATCAAAGTAGATATCAAATGAGACCGCATATTTTAGAAGATGTTAAAGGTAAATTTCATAATAGTATTGGTATTTATGTAAATCAATATGGTTATGATAATGTTGATAAATTTAAAGAAGATTATGAAAGTATAACATTTAATTTTAATATGAATGCGTTATATGAAACTTATGATGGTGAAACTACAAAAAGTTGAACTAATTCTAAAAATTGATTTACACCTATTAAAATAAATTTAAATGATATTGGTAATTTACCAGATGACCAAAATGATACTGCTCTTTTCCAAGATAAGGATATTATTTATAATAATAATTCTGGAAATCATAATGATAGTAATAATAATTGAACATTTAATGTTAATAATAAAGAAGATTATAGTCAAATTGCTTCTTTAACAAATGCAGAAAGATTAAATAATATATATATTAATGATTTATTATGAACAAATGATAATCCAAGTAGTGGTCACACAATATCTTCATCAACATGATTTAAAATAATGACTTTTAAAACAAAAGCATATGAAAGTCAAGAAGATAATTTAATTGTTATTGAATATCAATTTATAACTACGTTTTCAGCAATACCTCCACAAAGACCACCTTCATATGAAAAAACTAACGCTAATTGAAACTTACAGACTACATCATTGGTAATTAATCCAAAAAGTTCAACTTAGAAAGGTGGTGGTAATTATGTTAAATGAAAATGAAATGAAAGAAGGTAATAATATGGAAGAAAAAGAAAAAGATGAACAAGAAGAAACTAAGGAAGAAGAAGTAAAATCAGAAGAAAATACTGAAAAAGAATCTGAAGCTGAATATAAAAAAGAACCAGAAACTGAAGAATCTAAAGAACCAACTTTAGAAGATAAATATAAAGAATTAGAAGAAAAATATAATGCTTTATATAAAGAAAAAACTGATAAAGATAGAGAAATTAGACATTCAGAAAGTTATAAAAAATATGATTTATCACAAGAAAATATTAATTTATTAAAAAGATATCTTGGAGATAAAGAAGATATTGATAAAGAATTATCATTATTAAATAAAGATTTTCCACATTTATTTAATAAAAATAAAGACACAAATATTAGTAATTCTTTAGATGTAAAAGATAAATTTAAAGAAGAAAAAGATGATGAAGTAGATACTAGAAAAATAGGAATGGTAGGTTAAAAATATGGCAATTATTATAACACAATCAACAACGATTAATGACCCAAGTAATCCAACTGGTAAATTAGATTTATCAGTTAAATATATTAAAAATTTAAAAGTTTTATTATCAAAAAGAGTTGCATTAATTAATGCAACAGTTGAAAATAGAGAACAATTAGATGCTGGTACTGCTATTTATAATATTACTAAAAGAAATCTTACAGATGATTATGATGCTGGTGCTGGTGCTAATGATTTAACAGCAACAAGAGTTGAACAAATTTTATTAGATAAAAAGAAACAAATAACTTTTGAAGAAGAAACACTTGATTTAAAAAGATTAGGTGCAAGATATGAAGATGGTAATGTTCTTGTATCAGATAGTTTAGCATCAAGTTGAATTGATGCAAAAGCAAAATCAGTTGAAACATATTTAGTAGCAAAATTATTAGCATTAGCAGTTAAAACAGCCAAAGATAATGGAATTATTAATATTGCATTACCAAGTACACCAAAAATAGATGATTATAGAATGTTATTATGATTAAAAATATCAAATACATTAGCAACCTTAAAAGCAAGAATTACTGATGAATATATCGGTACAGATGAAGAAGATTATACTTTATGAGTATCTAGTTTCTTTAAACCATTAGTATTATTATCAACTACAATTTTAGGTAGTGATAGTGCTTCACAAGCATTAAAAGATGGTAAAATTGTAGAAATTGGTGGTATTAAAATTGTAGAATGTCCTTGATTAGGTAGAAATTATCCGATTGCAACTATTGATAAAAAAGAAGGATTTAACTTTTTAGGATGTGATGCTGTATTAGTGCATAAAGAAGCATTAGCATTTCCATTTAATCGTGGTCAAGATAATATTTTTGTTTTACAAACTAATGGTAATGTTAAGAATTTTCATAAGTTTTTAGTTTCAGAAGGTAAAGCATTAAGACCAGATTTAGTTAAAGGATTTACAGTTACTTCAAGTATTGATATTGCAACAGCAATTGAATTTACTAATTTAGGAAAAATAACTATGGCTGGTGATACTCCAACAGCAGATGAAGTAGAAAAAGCAGTTATTGCTAAAAATCCTAATTATCAAAAAGGTAATGCTAATTTTTCAGATTTAACAGCAACAAGTGCTAATGTTGAAGGTAAAACTTTATATGATGGTTCTTTACAAGTAACTTTTACAAAGAAGTAATTTAAATGCCTATTATATTATTGTTAAGAATGATATTAGAAACTGCTGTTAGTGATATACAAACTGCTGAATTAATAGAAAAATTTAAAAAAAGTAATTCATTATTTAATAGTTTTTTAAAAAATCCAGCGGGAATATTAAAAAATCAATTAATGTCAAAAGTATTAGGACAAGGTAAATCTCAAAAAGAATTATCTGAATTTCAACAAGTTTTACAAAAATTAACTAATTTACCAGTAATTCATAAAAAAATAATGACACATATTACTAATAATAATATTGCTAAATTACAACATATTCAAAAACAATATTTAAATGGTAAGTCATTAATGGATAAAGGTAAAGAAATAATAATGAATTCTTTAACTGAACAAGATTATGACAGTATGATTGGAGTTTATGTAAATCTTTCAAGTTCTGCTCTTGCTGGCGGTATATGAACTCCAGTAGTACAAGCACAATCAGGTACTTATGGTATTGCTACATTAACATATAGAACAAATTTAAGTAAATCATATGATTATTTTAATGTTTCAAGAGAAACTTGAATTGATATGTGTAAAGCAACTGGTGCTTATGGTCATGGTGCTAATAAAATATTTATTAATCAATATTTAGGTGGAGTTCGTAAAACAAGAGAAGAAATGAATGCTACGGTTAGAAAAAATGTTAGTCAATTAAATAGAGCAGTAACTAAACCTAATAAATCAGTTATTAGTACAGTTAATAAATCACAAGCAGTACAAGGATATGGAAGGTATAAAGATTATGGAAAACAAAAATAATATTGATTGAAATGTAAATTTAAATTATATTACAAAAGATGATTTAAAAACTATATATGGTTTTATACCAGATGCAGACCAAACTACTACTGATAATACTAAAACTGATTTTACTATTATGGCAATTGCTATTTCAAGTGAAAGAATTAATACTATTACTGGTAATCAAATTGAAGTAATAGGATTTAAAAATCTTAATGAAACTCAACAACAATTAGTTAAAAGAGCAACAGCAAGAATGACTATATATTATTTAACTGATGGAATGGCATTTATAAGAAGTTCAGTATCTATTAGTGGTAATGGTTTATCAAGTAGTATTAGTTCACCAAGTGAACCAGATTATGTATTAATGGAAGTATATAATTTATTACAACAAGCAAATTTACATACACCAAGAAAAGCAATTAATAATAGTATTTCATGTAATACAGATAATTTTAATACACCTAGTATATTTGATGAAAGTGATAGAAGAGTTATTACTTGAGATTCTGGTAATAAAACATTTTTACAAAAAATGGGAATAATTGAAGGAACTGGTATAAAAATAGATGATGTAAGTGATACTATACCTAAATTAAAAATTCATGTTGATAGTAATATTGATTCATTATGAGAAGTAAATAATGAAAATCCTAATTTTATTAAACTAAAAGATTATAAAGGTATTGATGTTAATGGTAAAAGAATAATTGATGTTGGTACACCTACATTTTTAAGTGATGCTACAACTAAAGTATATGTTGATAATTTATTAGAAAAAAACAAAATAAATTAATTGCTGGTGAAAATATTAAGATTGATGAAAAAACTAATACTATTAGTGCTACTGGTGGTAAAGTAGATTTATCTGATTATTATAAAAAAGAAGAAATAGATAAAAAATTAGAAGATACAAAATCACAATTTCCTATTGCATTTCAAATAAATGCTATTGGTCAAGAAATTCCTAATTTAGAAACTACTAATAAAACTATTGTTGGCGCTATTAATGAATTAAAAGAAAAAATAAAAGATAAAAAATTTTCAAATGATTATTTTAAATATAATACTGAAACAAATGAAATTGCATTAAATGATGAAGAAAATTCATTACTTTGTAAAGATTTATTAGAAAATAATGAATATAAATTATTAAAAACTCAAAATAAAAAATTATTACAAGCCATTAATGAAATATTAGAAAAACAACCAACTCCAACTCCAAGTATAAATAATTGAAAAGAAGTAGGAACAAGAGAGAAAAATAAATGAGATAATTGACAAATTACTTATGATTTTCAAGACAATAAACATTATAGAGTTTATTATTCTTGAAGTATATATAATCCAGTTTATACTATTCAAGAATTTATTATAACTGATAAAAAAATTGCTGGTGTACAAATACAAACATTTAATGATAGTGCTAATATAGTAATTTTATCAGTTCAACATGCAAAATTAATTACTATTTATACTGGAAAAGGTAATTTAAAAGGTAATGTATGAAAATTAGAAGAATTACAGGAATAATATTATGTTTTTTAAAATAATAAAAATTATTTTAGGTTTAATTGGAATGTTATTATCTTCTGCTGTTGCTGGTTTAATTATATTTATTATTGTAAAAATTGTATTAAAAATTAATCAAATATTTTAGAAAGGTGGTGATTAATATGGATACTACAACAATTATTATAGTTGCTAATTTATGTATTAATGGAGGTTATGTTTTAATTAAATTAGGAAAAGCATTAGTTGCATTTGGTAAATCTTTAACAGACCCTAATAAAAAAGAAATTAAAAAACAAAATAAAATTAATAAATTACAAACTAAATTAAATTCTATTAATAAACAACCAGAAGTTAAAAGTATTTATTTATAAACTCATATGATTATAATCTCAATTTAATGAAGCATTATCATAATTTAATGGTACTTCACTCATATTATCACTACCATAATATTGACTTGCAGTTTCACTATTAATAGTAAATCTATTATCATTAATTAATCTTGTAGTTTCATTATTAAATGGTGTTTCTTGCATTTCTTGATTATGATGTATAGTTTCAATAGGTAATAAATTATGAATTATTTCACTTGCACCAGCAACTATGGTAGGTACTGCATAAGCATTCATAAAATCATTATTTATACCCATTGCTACACCACTTGAAATTAAACAACCACCAGTAGCCATATTACAAATTTTTCTTATTGTTTCAAATTTATTAGGTATTAATTCAGTAATACCAGCAACTAAATTAGCAATACCATATGAACTTAAAGATATATAAGTATCTCAATCCATTAAATGATTATCAGTAGTATTAGGATTACTAAATAATAAATCTGGTGGAAATGGGTCTACTGTTGTAGTTGTGGTCGGACTTTCAGTTGGATTAGGATTAATATCAACATTGGTAAATTTACTATAATTAACTAATCCAATTGTTCCTAACCCTAATAATATTTTCTTACTTGAATTTAATATTTTCTTTTTAGTACTTGGCATTTGATTTAAATTTCATATATCAATCCCTAATTTTTTACTAAATAATAAAGCATTAATACTTCCTAATATTGGATTTCCTATTAATTGACCATAGTAGGCAGAAGTTCCTATCATTGCTGATAATGGTGATATTCCAGTTCTTATTAATTTTAATAAAGTATAATTTGATTGTGAGTTTTCTGTATTTGGCATTTTCTATTCTCCTTTTATAAATTTAAATTGCATATTTCCAATAGTATCTCTATTATTACCAACTATAATTAAATATCCAGTTTGATTATTTTCTAATATTCATGAATAAAAAATATCTTGTGGATATAATTTTGGATATAAATTTAATGCTAATAAATAACATAAAGCATCTTCTTTATTTTTTAATAATCCAACTGTTGGACATTTTATTTCTTTAGGACTTTTATCATTATAAAATCATTCAGTTCTAATATTTCTCATTATTTCACATCCTTTTATGAACTCATCAGCACCGTATTTAACGGTGGACTATAGAATTATAATGTTATCCAAATTTTAATAATTCTATAGTTTCGTTCTGTATAGAGATAAAATCTCTGTTATAGTTAGGACTTACATTGACATATTTTAAGCAAGAATAAAAAATAGGGAATAGGAGTCAAAAAGGGTATATGTCAAATGCCTATCATTTTCTTTAATCTTTTATTATTGCTATTGCTCCTAAAATAAGAACAACTAATCAAAATAATGATATTATTGCCACTGGTGTACTAACTATTACTATTAATAAAATCCCTCATCAAGGCATTAAATAACCTCCTTTCATTATCAAATTCTCCTAAATTTCCTCAACTCTTTAGACTTCATTTGTTGAGTAATTCTAATCAGCAACTATAACAGTGTTTATCTATAGAATTTTCTTTTACTTTATTGCATATAGAACATTTATTGTCATATATCATATTTATTCGCCTTATTACACTTCAAAATTTTCTATAATTTCTTCTTCTTTTTCTAATTCTTGTAATTTAGATAAAGCAGAATTTATATCAGTATTATCAATATTATTATTTGAATCAATAATTTTAACTTCAACATGATTATTATTACTTGGATTATCAATATATATTTTTTCTGTTTCAGTAATAATTGCTTGGTCATTTTCATAAGCAGTTTGCATATCAACTGACATAATTCCTCATTTTCTTAATAATTGAGTAAGTACAGTTTTTAATGCCATTGCTTCAAAACTACTAACAATAAATTTTTTATTTTTTTTATAAGTTTCTGAATAAGTATTAAAATGTTCTTCTATTTGTTCTTTTGACATATATAAATATTTTTCATAACCATTTTTTAATTTAAAGCTGAGTTATACTTGTAAGTGCAAGTAAATAAAATTGCAAAAAATTCTCATATAAAAATTTCATAATGCTAAATTTAGTTTAGAAAAAAGTAAGGAGTTTTTATATGAGTTATAAACATCTTGGCATAGATGAAAGGATTTATATTGAGAATCAATTGAAATTTAAATTTAAAATTAGTGAAATAGCTAAAAATCTTAATCGAAGTATTAGTACTATTATTCGAGAAATTAATAGAAATAAAGATAATAATCATTATTTTTCATTAATTGCACAAAATAAAGCTGAAAATCGAAAACAATCACATATTAGTTTTCATAAGTTTAAAAATAAGAATTTAGTAAAATATGTACAACAAAAATTACTATTAGGTTGATCACCTGAACAAATTTATGGCAGAATTAAAAATTTTCATAAAGAGTGAGTTATGAGTTTTAAAACAATTTATACTTGAATTTATTTTGGAATGCTTGATAAAGTTACTAGTAAAAATTTAAGAAGAAAAGGTAAAAAACGAAAATCTAAAGAAAATCGTGGCAAGTTTAATGGTAAATCAATTAAAGAACGAGATATAAATGTTAATGATCGTATAACACTTGGTCATTGAGAAGGAGATACTATAGTATCATCACGAGGTAAAAGCAAATCATGTTTAATAACTTTAGTTGAAAGAGTATCACGATTTACTTTAGCAATATTAGTTAAAAACAGAACTACTAAAGTTATTAATAAAAATGTTAGTTATTATTTATCAATTCTTCCTAAAAACATTGTTAAAACTATTACTTTTGATCGTGGCAAAGAATTTTCAAATTGACAACAACTTGAAAAAAATTTAGATATAAAAATTTATTTTGCCAATCCATATTCACCTTGACAAAGAGGTACTAATGAAAATACTAATGGTTTAATTAGAGAAAAATTTCCTAAAAAATTTATTTTTTCAAAAACTAATAAAAATGAAGTTCATAAATTTATATTGTCTTTAAACCAAAGACCAAGAAAAATACTAAATTATCTTTCACCAATCGAATATTTGGATAGAAAAATAATTTAGTTGCACTTACCTTTACAATTTAGCTAAAATAAGCAACATAACCAATAGTTTTTTCTTTTAATCTTTCTAATTCATTTTGAATTCAATTAAATTTCATACTTTTTAATCTATCAATTTTTTTAATTTCACCAAATTTAACATCACTTACATTAATTTCTTTATATTGTTGACTACGTAATGCTAATTGAATATAACCTTTATAACCCATTTGAAACTGTGCTTCTTTAATCTGTTTTCAATTTCCTTGTTCATCTTTATATTTTCTATTAAAAGGTACAACTCAACAATAACCAAAATTCTTTTCTAATGGTAATTGTAATAATGTTGCTTGATAACATGCTTCTAAAGTTGTTTTATTTGCTGGTAATCCTAATTGATTTTTAATTGCTAAAACATTACTTTTAAATCTTTGTATTTCTTTATTATCAATATTACCTTGATTTTTTTCATTAAATCATTGTTCAATAGTTAATGAATTTTTATTATTAATTAAATCATTACTCATTATTTTCTTCTCCTTTTTTATTTAATAATTCTAAAATTTCATCTAATTTTTTATTAATTTTTCCTAAATGTTTTAATAAAATTAAAATTGATTTATCCATGATTGTTATCCCTCTTATTACTTGTTATTTCATCAACTATTATTTCTAAACAATTCATACATCAATTTTTACTTAATCAAATTCTTTTATTACATTTTTTACATTTATTCATATTTATTTATCCTTGTTTTTAATAAACTTAATTCATATTTAATTTGTTTTCTAATTTCAAATTCAATAACTGGGTCTTGAATAGTTCCTATTAATTGATTTAAATAAAAAATATTTTCTTTAATTTGTTTGATTGTTAATTCATTTTTTATTTCATTAAATGGTTTCATTTTTATTTTCTCCTTTAAAATATTTTGTTTTTGCATTCATTCATTCAATTATTAATTCATTTGTTATTTCTATTTTTATTTCTTGCTGAGTATTTTTATTAGTTAAATAAACATAAGTTTTATAAGATGGAATTATGCCATTATCAAGTAACATACAATAATAAGCAGTTAATTGTAATTTAATTCTTTTTAATTTATCATCATCAATATAAGCATAAGTTTTATAATCTATTAAATAATACTTATTCTTTTTTTTATCTAAATAAACTAAATCTGGTGTTCCAGCAATTAAATTATCAGCAATAGGTTTTTCTATAATAAATTCATAATTATTTTTATCTTTAAATTTTTCTTTTAAAAACATAAGTGATTTTTTACAATAAGAATAATTTATTGAATTTGTTACTGGTTTTAATTTTTTTAATAAATTATTAATAATATTTTCTTGATTAATATTTTGTAAATATAATTCATTAAGTTTATGAACTCATTTACCACGAACTGAAGCATTTTTTAATACTTCTGGTGATATATGACTATAGCCAAAACCTAAATAATTATCAATAATTCTAGAAACTGATATTAATTCTTTATTGTCAATAAAATATTGATGAGTTTCTTTTTTAAAAATTAATTTACTCATATTTTTTTCTACCTATTAATAATCAAAAACATTTATTACATAATCTATTACCAAAAGAAGATTGTTTTCTACATTTATCACAAGAACCATTCATTCTATATTCTCTACATTCCATAAATATTTTTCCTTTCATTAATTAAGTTTTTTATTTAATTCCTTATTATTTAAATTTATGTCTAATTCCATTATTAATATTTCATATTTTTCAATATAAGCATCTTTGAATAAATGATGTTTATAATTTCTATGAAAGTTGGTAGCATTTTCTACTGTTGAAAAAGCCTTATATTTTATTTGACCTGTATAATTAACTTCATATTTTAATAAGTAAATATATTTCATATTTATTTTTCTCCTTTTAAATTTTTATTGTGTTATGATATTGTTAATGAGGTATGTATTTATATATAAAACCCCTATTTTTTTAAATAATACAAATGTAATTATTAATTAGATTAATGGGTTCTTTACTGAGCCATAATAAGGCTATTCAAATTAATCTATAATTACATTAAGCGATACAGTGTAACATTTTAACTTGCTTAACATTAAATGCTCTTTTATACTGATATAGAAGTATTTACATTTCGTACTCACTATTTGACTTCTACGACAGTTTTATGAAGTTTTAATCTTTTAACAAAAAAAGAACGATAGTTATATCGTTCTTTGTTATTTCTAAATCTATCTATTAAATTAATGCGCCCACATATTAAAAAAATCTTGTAATTTATTAAAAATCTAATATAATAATAGTTGACATAAAGAAAGTAGTTTTTACGCTCACCTGATAACTAAGTTGTTATAGGTTCAATGCTTTAAATTTTTATTTTTAAAATAAAGTTTTGTAGTGGTGAGTGTGCGTTTTAGCACACTTTTATTTATGCAAATTAAAGGAGGTATGTATGGCTTTTAAAAATAATGATAATTTATGAAATAGTAATATTCCCTTTTATGAATTTTTATTAATTGGTAATGATGGTACTAATTATGGTTTAATGAAAAAAAATGATGCTTTAAAAAAAGCAGAAGATTTAGGATATGACCTATTATGTATATCACCAAATGCTAAACCACCTGTTTGTAAAATGTTTAAATTTGATACATATCGTTTTGAACAACAAAAAAAGGAAAAAGAAGTTAAAAAAGCACAAAAATTAACAATTGTTGAAGAAAAAGAAATTCGACTAAGTGTTGTTATTGATAACAATGACATTAAAACAAAGGCAAATAAGGCTCGTAAATTTCTAAGTAATGGTAACAAAGTAAAAGTTACATTAAAATATCGTGGTCGTGAATTACATAATCCTGAAACAGGATTTGAAGTAATTACAAAATTTTATAAAGAATTAGAAGATATTTGTATTTATGATAAAAACTTTGATAAAAAAGAAAAAAATATACAAACTATTTATCTTTTTCCAAAAAAGAAAAATTAAGAAAATTAACAATAGGAGGTAAAATATGCCAAAAATGAAAACAAAAAAAGCTTTAAAAAAAAGAATTAAAGTAACAGGAAGTGGTAAATGAATGCGTAGTGGTGCTTTTGTTTCTCACTTAGCTCAAAATAAAACAACAAAACAAAAACGTCAATTACGTGGGTGAAGTGAAGTATCTGCTTCTGACTATAAGCGTTTAAAAGATTTAATTTAGGAAGGTGACAAAATAAATGGCTAGAGTTAAAGGCGGTTATACAACTAATCATCGTCGTAAAAAAATACTAAAAGCAGCAAAAGGATATTATGGAGCAAAACATAGTTTATATCGTACAGCAAATGAACAAGTAATGAACTCATTAGCATATGCTTATCGTGATCGTAAAAATTGTAAACGTGAGTTTCGCAAGTTATGAATTCAAAGAATTAATGCAGCTGTTCGTAATTATGATTTATCATATTCACGTTTTATTGATGGCTTAAATAAAGCTAATATTAATCTTAATCGTAAAATATTGTCTGAGTTATCAATTAATCAACCAGAAGAATTTGAAAAATTAGTTTTGGCATCAAAATCTGCTTTAGCAAAATAATTAATTGCAAAATTTTATATAAATTAAAAACACTTGAAATAAATTAAATTTATTATAAGTGTTTTTAATTTATAAAATTATGATAAGTTTTAGAAATGTATTTAATATAAATTTCAAAGAATATTTTTTTATCACAAACTTTGTTTTATAATATATTTAATGGTAAAATTAAAAAATAAATTCGCTTCTTAGTATAAAAATAAGAAAGAAATTTAAAAAAGAGGGGGGCCATTATGCAATTTGTTTTTCTTGGATTTTTTGATGGTAATCCACAAGCAGTTATTAATCCTTTATTTGGTATGTATTATTGAATTGGCTTATCTATATCATTATTCTTGATAATTAGTTTATTTATTTTTAAAAGGTTTTATGCTAATTTAAGTAAGTGCTATAGTTTTAAATATAGTTTAGGTATTTTTCAAATACTTTTATATATTAGTTTTTATATTGTTCATGGATTGAATGGAGATAATTATCAATGGTATGATTATTTTCCTTTTCAATTATGTTCGGTATTAAATATTACTAGTGGTATACTATTAATTATTCCTAATAAAAGTTTATTTAATATTACTTTTCCTTTAATTGGTCCTGTTATTTTGGCATTTTTATTACCAGATAAAACAAAATGAGTTTTTGGTCCACAGCATTTTCTTTATTGAAATTATTATTTTATTCATATTATTATTCTTTTTTCTTATTTACTTTTATATTTATATTGTCATATTGAATATGACAAAATATATATCAAAAAAAGTATATTATATTTAACTTTATTTGGTGGTGGTGTTTTTATTTTTAATACTTCCTTTGGTACTAATTACTTATTTATTGGAAATGCCGGTTATACAGCAAGTTTTGGTAAAAAAGTATTAGACACTTCAGTGTGGTTACCAATTTTACGTTTTACATTTATGTCTGTTGTTGGTATTTCATTACTAGTTTTAACATATATTTTTATTATAAAAACTTTATCTCCTTTTTATTTAGAAAAAGGAACAAAAATTAATCCTATTTACAAAGATAAAAAATCATTAATTACAAAATTTTATAAAAAATTAAATTTAGAAGATAAAAAAATAATGAAATCTTAATTAATAATTAAAAAAAGAAAGTGAGTTAATTATGTTAAATTCAAAACAATTTTCAACAATTATCCAACTTCAAAATGAGTTAGATAAAAAAATAATTATTAATCGCGGTGTTAGCGATATTAAAACATTAAATTCTAGATTTTTAGCACTTTTAGTTGAATTAGGTGAATTTGCAAATGAACAAAGATGTTTTAAATATTGAAGTTCAAAACCAAGTAGTGAAAAATCAGTAATGCTTGAAGAATATATTGATAGTCTTCATTTTATTCTTAGTATCGGTAATAGCCTTAATATTGATTTTCAAAATTTTAGTTTTTCAGAAAAAACAAATTATCAAGATCTTAATCTTGCATTCATTGATTTATTTGCTTTTGTTACAACTTTTTTTAAATCAAAATCAAGTAATGATTTTTTTGAATTATTAAATATTTATTTTACAATTGGTAAAAAATGTAACTTTAATAGTGAAGACATTATTTCTTGTTATATTTATAAAAATGAAATAAATCATTTACGACAATCACAAAATTATTAATGGAAATAAGTGATCGTTTTATTTAGGAGATTAAAATGACTAATGTTAAAATTTTCAATTATAATAATACAAAATGAGAATACATTATTACATATAAACAACAAAAACATATGTATTTAAAAGTGCGCAACGATCAAATTATTATTAGTGCTCCATTTTTTATGCAAGAAAAATTAATTGAAGATTTCATTTTAAAAAGTTTACCTAAAATTTTAAAAAAGAAAACTATATTAAAACCTAATATTGTTATTAATAATAATGACAGTTATCTTTATTTTTTAAGTAAAAAATATAAATTAATTATTAAGTATCATTCAAAAAAAACCATTATTTATTTTGAATTTAATAATTTGGTAGTATGCACAAATATTCAAGATGATAAGCAAATATTAATTAAAATTCAAAAATTTTTAAAAGAAGAGTCAAAAAATATTTTTATGAGTCGTTTACAATATTGATCAGAAATTATGAATATTGAGTTTTCAGTACTAAAAATTCGTTCGATGTTAAATAAATGAGGTGTTTGTCAACCAAATACTAAAATCATTACACTTAATTATAAATTAATTCATTTTGATTATGCTGTAATTGATTATGTTATAATTCATGAGTTAACGCATATAATTCATGCTCATCATAAAAAAACATTTTGAAATTTTGTTGCTCAATATTGTCCAGATTTTCAAGATTGTCAAAAAATATTAAAACAAGGAGTTATGGATGAAACAAATAACCTCACTTAAAAATCCAATAATTCAAGAATTAGTTTTATTACATGAAAGAAAACATCGCAATGTTAAAAAAAAGTTTTTAATTGAAGGAGAACATTTAATTAGTATTGCATTATTAAAAAAAAGATTACTTGCAGTATATGTTGATGAGAAGTATTTAGACAAATATGCAAATTTATTAAAAGATTGTAATAATATTGAAGTTACTATTGTAAATAGTATGATTATTAAAAAAATTTCACAACAAAAAACACCACAACCAATAATTGGCGTTTGTAATATTGTTAAACCTTTAAATTATTTTTATTCTTCTCATATTATTCTAATTGATACAATTCAAGATCCAGGTAATTTAGGAAATATTTTACGCAGTGTTACTGCTTTTAATATTTCTGAAGTATATTTATCGAATGAAAGCGTTGATTTATATAATCACAAAGTAATTAGTGCAAGTCAAGGAGCTATTTTTTATACTAATGTGTATTATGAAAATTTTGATCAATTTTTATTAAAAGTAAAAAATGCAAATTATATGATTTATGGTACATTTCTACATGAAGATAATAGTACTAATTTATTTGAAATTACCTTTAAGCAAAAGAATGCTTTTTTATTTGGCAATGAAGGACAAGGCATTAATAAAAAGTATAAAGATAAAATTAATAGTAATATTTTTATTCCAACTTCTTTTAATGTTGAATCATTAAATTTAGCAACAAGTATAGCAATAGTAACGTATTGCTTATTTACTAGTAATATATTAAAATAAATTATACTTATTTTGAATTATAAAAATTTAATTATACATATTAACAAATTAATGGAGGAATAGAATGTTAGCGGTTAACGATTTAAAAAAAAGATTAGAAATTATTAGACAGCAAGCATTTAATAATATTGATGAAGTTGCTGATTTACATAAATTGCAAGTTTTAAAATCACAATATTTAGGTAAAAATTCGGATATTAATAATATATTAAAATCTTTAGAAAAGTTTCCTCATAATTTTAGAATTGAAATTGGTCAAGCAGCTAATAAATTAAAAAAAGAAATTAATGAATATATAATAAAAAAATTTAATGAAATTGAGAAAGATAACATTAATGAGCGTCTTAAATCTTCAGAAATTGATTTAACACTACCGGGTATTGATTTTAATATTGGTCACATCAATCCTCTATTAAAAGCTGTTACCGAAATATCTGAAATTTTTAAAAATTTGGGTTATCAAATCATTAGTGGTAATGAAGTAGAAAATGAAGAATATAATTTTAATCGCTTAAATTTACCATTTGATCATCCAGCAAGAGATATGCAAGATACTTTTTATCTTGAAAATAATAATGACAAACTTAATCGTTGATTATTAAGAACACACGCTACAAATATGACTGCACGCATTCTTAGCGAGCAAGATAAAAATTCAAAAGAAACCACGGCTATTATTAGTTTAGGAAATGTTTATCGAAAAGATGATGATGATGTTACTCATTCTCATCAATTTATGCAAGTTGATGGGTTTTTAGTTGGTTCTAACATTACTTTTGCAAATTTAAAATGAACATTAAATTATTTTTGTCAGCAATTTTTTGGTATGGAAACTAAAACAAGATTACGTCCTAGTTATTTCCCATTTACGGAGCCTTCAGTTGAAGTAGATGTAAGTTGTCCAAAATGTAATACAGAAGGTTGTTCATTATGTAAGTATACTGGTTGAATTGAAGTTTTGGGTGCTGGTATGATTCATCCAAATGTTTTTATTGCTGCTGGTTTAGATGAAACAACAGCAGGTTTTGCCTTTGGTGTAGGCATTGAAAGAATTACTATGATTAAATATGGCATTGACGATATCAGATTATTTTATAATAATGATTTTCGATTCTTAAAACAATTTTAAAAATTAAAAGGAGTATAAAATAAAATGATAGTTTCACGTAAAATCATTTCACAGTGATTGAATATTAATAGCATTAAAGATTATGAAATCGTTGATGCTTTAAATAGTTTAGGTTTTGAGGTTGATCAAGTAAAAAATTTAATGTTTAGTAATACAAACTTAGTTGTTGGTCAAATTACTAAAATTACCAAACATCCTAAATCGAATAAATTAAATATTTGTGAAGTAACAGTAGGTACTGAAATGTTAACTATAGTTTGTGGTACACCAAATGTAGTTATTGGTATTAAAGTTGTTGTAGCAAGGATAGGAAGTGTTTTAGGTAATGGTCTTACTATTGTTGAAAGAACAATTCAAGATGTTGTTTCTTCAGGAATGCTTTGTTCATTAACAGAATTAGGATTAAGCGGTATTGTTCAGAATAAAGAAGAATTAAGTGGTATTATTCATTTACCAGATGATGCAATGATTGGTAATATTAATCCGTTACAATATTTAAATTTAGATGATACAATTTTTTTTATTGATTTAACAGTAAATCGTAGTGATTGTTTGGGGATTTATAGTATTGCTAGAGAATTAAGCGGGTATTTTAAAATTCCTTTAAAAAACATGGAAGTTAGTAGTATAGGAAAATTTGATAATAAAAGTCAAGTTAGCGTTCTTAATGGTAAAATTCAAGCTTTAGCAACATTAAAGATTGAATTTGATGATAAATCTGTAATAACACCAATTTGAATTAGAAGAACACTACAACTTGCAAATATTGTACCCAAAACTTTATCAGAAGATATTATTCATTTAGTAATGTTAGAATTGGGTCAACCCTTAATTACTTTTAGTGCTGATATTTTAAAAAAACCATCTTTAAATATTTCACCTAAATCATACCCAGAAGGTAATTTGCAAATTAAAGAGGGCGATATTTTATTACACGATAAATATTTGGCTTTTAGTGTTTTAGGAGTTAGTCATAATATTGAATATGAAGTTAAACCAAGTTCCAAAGAAGTTTTTATATTTTCAATTAATCCTGATGTTACCTTAATGAGTAAACAAGCAAAACGACATGGTGCTCTTATTAATACATTATTAGAACGTTTAACAAGACCAGTTGTTCCTGACTATTATTTAATTGCTTTACAACGTTATTTGTTTATTTTAGGACAATTGCAAGTTAAATATGAAATTACCGGTTTTAGTAATGATGTTCCTTATCAAGTTAAAACAAAAGTGATTAACTTTAATTTTAATTTTATTAATAAAATTTTATGTACAAAATTTGAGGTTAATGAAATAATTAATTATTTGACTATTATTGGTTGTCAAATTGAAATTGATGCAAAAAATCAAGAAATTTTAAAAGTAACAGTTCCTAATCATCGTAGTGATTTAAATAACGCTAATGATTTTAGTGAAGAAGTTGCCAGAGTATTTGGATATGATAAATTACCAGTTATTAAACCACAATTTAATGTATCATTTAAGTCACCAACAGCATTGGAAAATTTAATGATGAAATGAAGACAACATTTAACAAGTTATGGTTTTAATCAAGTAAAAACATATAGTTTAACAAGTATGCAGAGATTAAATGATTTTAATTTTTTTAAATATAAAATACCTATAAAATTAGAAGCACCGTTGACATTAACAAGAGAAGTTATGCGTTTTAGTTTGACAGATAGTTTATTAAGAATTTGTCAATATAATTATGCACGTAAAGAAACACAATTAAAAATTTTTACTGATGAAACTATTTATACAGGTGATGAAACTGATGATAATCATCATTTAGCTTTTATGATTATGGATAATTTTTGACCAAAAATTAATGCTAATAAAATTACTAATAGTACTTATTATTTTATTAAAGGTTTTTTAGATGGTTTTTTAGCAAAAATTATGCCAAATTTATTTAACTCTATTGTTTATAAAAATAATAATAATTCTTTAATGCATCCGTATTTAAGCGCAGATATTTTTTATGAGCAAGAACATATTGCTACTATTGGCGCACTGCATCCACAAACTGAAAAAATAATGAATGTTGAAAAAATATTCTTAGCAGAAATTAATTGTAGTAAGTTAGTTAAAATCATAGAAGAACAACAAAAAGTAGTTTCTAAATTTAAGCTTTGATCAAAATTTAATGCTTTAAGTCGTGATATATCAATTATTGTTAATAGCGATATTCAATTTTCTGATGTAAAAAATGCTATAATGTTTGCAAATATTGATTTTTTAGAACAAATATCTTTGGTAGATTTTTATAATGATGAAAAATTAAAATCACAACATCAACACTCATTAACTTTTAATTTGAAATTTAATAGTCAAGAAGAACAATTAGATGAAACAAAAGTAAGTGGACAAATAAGTAATATTCAAGAAATATTAAAGAAAAAATTTCAAGCAATTATTCGTTAAAAATATAACAAAATATTAAATAATAACATTAATATATTTTTTTATTATATTAAATTTTAAATTGGGTGAGATGATATGAAAATGTTAAACAAAGATAATTTAAGCTTTTATAAAATGGCATTATTATTTATGATTCCAATTTGTGCACAATCTTTAATTGAAACATTAATAAACTTAATGAATAATTTTGTGGTTGGTCAATTTGGAAATGATGATGCTATTGCCGGAGTTGCATCATCAAGTAATATTTATGATATGGTTTGATATATCTTTTTTGCTATTGTTGCTACTGGTAATATTTTTACTGCTCAATATTTAGGTATTAAAGATAAGAAGAAAATTCAAGAAACTACTAATATAAAATTATTTTATACTTTAATTTTTTGAATATTTTTTGTTGTAATATTAGAATTATTTAGTAAACAAATTATGGGAATAATTCTTGGTGCTGAAGATAATTCTCATCAAAATGCTATTGGTATTGCTGAAGAATATAGTAAATTAATTGCTTGAAATTACCCATTGTTAGGTTTTGCTTTTATTATGTCAATTACTATGAATACATGTGGTAACGTTAAAACACCATTGATAACTTCTATTTGTTCATTACTCTTAAATACATTTTTAGTTTGTATTTTATCATTACCATATAGTGGGGGACCACAATTAGGTATTGAAGGATTAGCAATAAGTTTAATTATTTCAAGAGCAGTAGAATGTTTTATATTGTTAGGTTATTTAATTTATAAAAAACCAATTTATGCTCCTAATTGAAATATTTTTAAATTTACAAAAGATTTACATAAAAAATATATTATTACTTTTATTCCTTTATTTGCTAGTCAAGTATTATTTGGTGTTTCAGTAGTAATGTTAACAGCTTTATATTCTCATTTTGGTGATACTGAAGTTGTTGCCGGTGTGCAAATTGTTGGTAGTGTTGTTGCTATTTTTTATTCTACTTTTAGGGGATATAATGCTTTAGTTGGCTATGCTGTTGGTAGCAAGTTAGGTTCAGGAGAACTAGTACTGGCTAAAGAAAATGCTAAGAAGATATTAAAATTGAGTTTTGCTATTTCAACTGTTATTGCTTTAATTATTTTGGGTAGTGCTTTTTGAGTTCCAAAAGTATTATTTCCAAATTTATCTAATAATGCTATGAAACTTGCAGTTTGATATATGGCTTTTTCAGCAGTAACTTATTTTTTCATTAATATGATGCAACCATTATTTAGTTTTCTTTATGCTGGTGGCTATACTTTAATTATTAGTATTGCTGATCTATTTTTAATTTGATTTATTGATATTTTTATTACTTTTGCTTTATTGCAGTGAACTGACTTAAGTATTAAAATGGTAATTATGATTTCGTGTTTAAGTAAATCAGCTGATTTTATTTGTGCTTATGTATTTTATAAAATAATTCCTTGAAATAAAAATATTATTAATTCTAAAGTAGAAAGTGTACCTCATCCGACATTTGAACCACATGGATAATATAAAAATCCCTTTTTAATAAATAGATTTATTTTAATAACTCTGTTTAAAAAATGTTAAAAAAATTCTATTATATTTTAGCAAATAAATTCATATTTATCGTTTTATTTTTATTGTATTTAATATACAATTATTATAGTTACTGGTGTGATTTTAGAGGATGGTAGAAGTAATGATTTTTTTATTTTTAGTTATAATTAAACTTTTATAATAGCTAAATTGTAAAGGTAAGTGCAACTAAATTATTTTTCTATCCAAATATTCGATTGGTGAAAGATAATTTAGTATTTTTCTTGGTCTTTGGTTTAAAGACAATATAAATTTATGAACTTCATTTTTATTAGTTTTTGAAAAAATAAATTTTTTAGGAAATTTTTCTCTAATTAAACCATTAGTATTTTCATTAGTACCTCTTTGTCAAGGTGAATATGGATTGGCAAAATAAATTTTTATATCTAAATTTTTTTCAAGTTGTTGTCAATTTGAAAATTCTTTGCCACGATCAAAAGTAATAGTTTTAACAATGTTTTTAGGAAGAATTGATAAATAATAACTAACATTTTTATTAATAACTTTAGTAGTTCTGTTTTTAACTAATATTGCTAAAGTAAATCGTGATACTCTTTCAACTAAAGTTATTAAACATGATTTGCTTTTACCTCGTGATGATACTATAGTATCTCCTTCTCAATGACCAAGTGTTATACGATCATTAACATTTATATCTCGTTCTTTAATTGATTTACCATTAAACTTGCCACGATTTTCTTTAGATTTTCGTTTTTTACCTTTTCTTCTTAAATTTTTACTAGTAACTTTATCAAGCATTCCAAAATAAATTCAAGTATAAATTGTTTTAAAACTAATAACTCACTCTTTATGAAAATTTTTAATTCTGCCATAAATTTGTTCAGGTGATCAACCTAATAGTAATTTTTGTTGTACATATTTTACTAAATTCTTATTTTTAAACTTATGAAAACTAATATGTGATTGTTTTCGATTTTCAGCTTTATTTTGTGCAATTAATGAAAAATAATGATTATTATCTTTATTTCTATTAATTTCTCGAATAATAGTACTAATACTTCGATTAAGATTTTTAGCTATTTCACTAATTTTAAATTTAAATTTCAATTGATTCTCAATATAAATCCTTTCATCTATGCCAAGATGTTTATAACTCATATAAAAACTCCTTACTTTTTTCTAAACTAAATTTAGCATTATGAAATTTTTATATGAGAATTTTTTGCAATTTTATTTACTTGCACTTACAAGTATAACTCAGCAATAATTAAATTTTAAATAACGAAATAAATACGGACATTAAAAATTTTGACATACCTTTATTATAAGAAATTTTTATTTTTTGAAAGAATTTTAAAAAATAAGTTTAAGTAAATATATAAAAATAGTAATAACACCAGAACTAATAAAATCATTTTGGAATTAAAAAAGAAATTAAGAAATAATAAAAAAATAAAAAAAGCATGATTGTTTTAACATTTTTTTATTTTTTTATAAGAAGGAGAAAGAAAATGTTAAAGTTTATAAGAAAATTTTATAATAAGTATCTTAAAAAGTACTTTAAAAAGAAAAATAAAGAATTACAAAAAATAAGAAAAGAAATTCTTTATATAGAAGAAGAGATGAAAAAACTAAAAGAAGATAATATTTTTTTATTTAATACTATTAAAATGTTATTAAATTATCAAAATAGTTCAATTGATAATCCTTTATATTTTAATCAAGATGATCATATTTATGAAGAAATAAAAGAAAAAGCTATTTTTGAAAAATTTATTTATGAAAATGTAAAAGATGAAACAACTTCATTGAGTTCAGTTGGTAATAATGTTCCTCCACAATTACCACCAAGAAATAAAACAAGTGAAAATAATATGAAAGTAATGACAGAAGAAATTAATGAAATTAAACTATCAAATATTACAAAAAAAGTAGAAGAACAACCTATATATGAAAAAATAAATACCGATTCAATTTATGATGAAGTTAAATCAAATATTAAACCATTTTGTCGTTCTATTTCTTAGGAGGGCAAAATTATGAAAAAAATATTAAGTATATTTACAATAAGTATTTTAGCATCATTACTTTTCACAAGTAACATTATTAATATTGATAGTAATAAAACGGATAATAATGTTGTTAATAAAAATTCCTTACTACCAAAAAAAGAATCAACAAATGAGCCCTTAACTCATTTATTTAATAATCAATATAATTATTTAATAAATAGTAATTGAATTACGAATCAATCAGATTTAGATCAAAAATTTTACAGTTATGATACAAATCATGCTAATTATAAGTTGAGCAATGATATTAATGCTAGAGAAGTTTTTTTGTTGATAATGATGGTAATTTAAATTATGATTCTACACTTATTTTAGAAAAGGATAAGTTAAATATTGAAAATACAAAACAAGAAATGATTAACTATAAAAAAGTGACAAAAACTAAAGATAAAAAAAATATATCTAATGAAAGTATTTATGATAATAATTATTTTGAAGGTGATAATAATGATTGACAATATATTCAATTTGGAGGATTAAATAGTCATATTGATATTTCAAATCAAGTAGGTGCTGATAAAGTTGAACACAGTAATAATCTAAATGAAACATTAGGTTTATACTATATTGTTAAAGCAGTACACGAAAATAAAATTACTAAAGGTGTAGCTGATAGTTTAGGAAAGGATTTTATTAGTAAAATTAGTATTAAAAATAGTTTTAATAAAAGTTTAACTAATGAGATTATTAATTTAATTGTTGATAAAGAAAAAGTTTATAAACTAATTAATGAATTGCCCTTTTCTAAAGATGCAAGAGATTATTCAATTAATTATATTTTTGATAAAGATAATAATTTAATTGAAATTTATTATCATAAATTTAATAATACGAATTTAAGTAAAAATATTAATATATTTAATTCTCAATCATTTGATGGAACTAATAGTTGAGAAGATTTTAAATCAGAAAACTACACTTTAATTAATTGAACAAAATATGCAAAAAGATGAGAAGAATTTTGTCTATTATGACCTAGCCTTTCATTTAATAATTCTTATATTAAATTAACTAATTCTAATGGTCCTGTTATTAACAATAATCTAAGTTTAATGACTAATAAAATTAATAAATCTATTCCTGAGTATATTGCTCCTCCATTTAATGATCCTGTAGTATTAAATAATGATACTTTTAATTTTAAGTTTGAAAATAATTTTTGAATTTTTATGGCTCAAAATCGAATTCATATATATTTATGTATATGGCATGATGATAATAATATTTATTGTCAATATGCAGGTCATAATTCTTCTCAGTTTTGTGCTAGTGGTAGTTCTTATGATATAAATTTGGAATCTATTACATTTCATAATTTATCTGATTCATCTGTTTTATTAAATAAAAAAATAGCAAATGAAAAAATTTATGCTTTGGGTGTTGATTCACAAAGTAATATTTTTAGAACACAAGAAGATAGAGTTTATAAACTTAGTACTACAGGAGTAGAAACTTTAATAGAAGGATTAGATGCTGGTAAAACTGCCAGAAATATAGTAATTGATAATGAAGATAATGTTTATGTTGGAACTGATTCTGGTTCTGTTTATAAAAGTGATGGAATACATAAATTTGAAAAAATTTTATTGCCAGATTCAATAAATTGAATATGAGCTTTAGCAGTTAATAAAAAAACCGGCATTGTTTATGTTGGAAATGATGATGGTGTATATAGCATTGATAAAAATAGTAACGTTAATCATATGTTAGGAACACATGATTATATTAATAGTTTAGCAATAGGTGAAGATGGTTCTGTTTTTGCTGGAGCTAATAATCATGGTAAAATTTATAAAAGTAATGGTGTAAATGATTTTCAATTAATTAAAGAACAAAATGATGCTGGATCAATAAAAAGTTTAGTCGTAGATACTATTGGAACTATTTTTGCTGGTTCTGATAATGGTAATATTTATCAAATTAATAGTGGAATGTATTCTAAAATTTTAAATACAGGTCATGAAATTAAACGATTAATTATTGATAGAGATGGTGTTTTGTTTGCTGGTGTTGATTCAAATCAAATATATAAAAAAGTAAAAAAATCATCTACTTTTTATAATATGTTAGGAATAGATAATGATAATGAACATATTCTTGCCTTAACAATTAATTCAGAAAACACTTTATATGCTGCAGGAACTGAAGGCATTTTGTATTCAAATAAAAATTTTAAGTAACATTTAAAATGTTACTTAAAATTAAATATATTAAAAAAAGATTTTAATTAAAAAATGTTGGCTGTTATGATATAAAATTAGATTTTTTTAATGCTATACTTATTTATAAAGTTTAAAATAATATGAAAGGAAGCAATTATGAAAGTAATTAAGGTTAAAAATATTACTAAGTCATATAATGGTAATGTTGTACTGGGACCTATTAATTTAGAAATTGAGAGTGGTAGTTCTGTTGCTATTTTTGGTGCTAATGGTGCTGGTAAAACCACATTATGTGAGATTATTAGTAATACTAAAAATGCAAGTACAGGAGAAATTGAATATAACTTTAATAAAAAAGATATTCCATATGTTGTTGGAATAAATTTTCAAGATCAAGTTTATCCTAATTTTATAACAGTTAAAGAATTAATAAATTTTTATCATAAAATTTATTTAGATAAAATAAAACCCGAAATTTTTAATAGTATGTTAGATAAGTTTCAATTAAAAGAATTATACAAACGTAAAGTAAATAGTTTATCGGGTGGTCAAAGACAAAGAGTTAATTTATTTTTATCATTATTTCATCAACCAAAAATTTATATTGGTGATGAGATTTCAACTGGTTTAGATGTTAAAACAAGAATTGATATTATTAATTTTTTACAAGAACAAATTAGTTTGAATAACATTACTTTAATTTTAGTTAGTCATAACTTAGATGAAATCCAAGCTTTATGTAAACGTATTATTTTTTTAAAGGATGGTCAAATTATTGATGATACTACTGTTGTTGAAGTTACTAAAAAACATGGTTCATTATTAAAATATTATTTAGAAAAAACAGAAATATCATTAGAAATAACTACGAGAAAGGAAAAAAAATAATGCTAGCAATGTTTCAATTATTATTTGGTTATTTTAAGAAATCTTTCCATAGTATTTTCTTTGGCTTTATTTTCCCTATTATTATGTTAACAATTTTACTTGCTGTATTAACACCTGGTAACCCAAATGCTGCACAAACAGTATTACCGGGGTTAGTGATGTCAGCTTCACCAGTATTAGGAATTGTTACTTTATCAATGACATATTCTGATTTTAAACAATCAATAATTATTAAAAGAATTGGTGCAACACCATTAAAACCATGACAATTTATTAGTAGTATTTTAATATTTCATGTTATTTTAATTTTTATTGGTAGTTTTTGAACATTAGGAATTGGTGCAGCTTTATATCATAATCAGATTAATTGAGAACTAATTAATTGAGGTTATATATTACTAGCAATTCTGCTTTCATCAATTATGTGTTCAGCAGTAGGAATAATGGTTGGTATTCTTGCTTCTGATTTTAAAATTGCTAATGCTTTTGCTTTATTATTATATTTGCCAACATCATTTTTATCGGGTCAATATATTCCGTATGTAGCCATTAAAGGACAACCAGTTTTAGTTATTATTGCTAAAATTATTCCTTTTTCTTATCCCGTTTCTATTATGAATAGAGGATGAAATAATTATGGTACTCCAAATGATTTAATCAATGCAGCACTTTTTGATAATTACTGAATACCGATTTTAGTTAGTTTACTTTGAATTGGAGCATTAATATTTGGAGCAATTATGGCTTATAAATATCGACGTAAATAAGTAAATAAGAAAAAATATTTGTTTATAAAGAAATTATTTAAATTTTAAAAAATATTTACAAAATAAACAAGCCTAATTAGGCTTGTTTTGATTTATTTTTAAAAATTAATGATACTTAAATTTTGGTCATTTACTTCGGCTATCAAATCCTGAATTAGTAGCAAAAAGATCAAAATTATTAACTTTTTCTACATTTCATGCTGAAAGGTTCTGATTAATTTTTTTTGCATTTCAAAACATTCCCATCATATTTGTTACTTTTGAAGTATTTCACTTTGAAATATCTTGATTAAATTTTTTTGCATCATAAAACATATAACTCATATCTACTATATTTGATATATTTCAAGAAGATATGTTTTGATCAAATGTTAGATTATCAGCAAACATATTACTTAAAGAAGTAATTTTTGTTGGTAATTGATCTGGTACTTTTTCAACTATTCTTGGCATTTTAACAGCTTGAATTTCTCTAATTCCATTTTCAAAAAATCCGATTTGAATAATTTCTTTACTATCTATATTTGATAAATCTTTTTTATTTGTTTCTACTTTTGTTCCTGTTTTGTCAATATAAATTGTATCTTGTTGTATTTTATTTTGTGTAATATTAGTATTTTGTTTGATAGTGTTTAAGAAACTAGTTAAATTACCTGTGGTTGTTGCAAGTGTTAAAACACTTAATGTTTTGATTAATATTTTCATTAAGATCTCCTTTTTTGTTTTTCCCCAATAACTTCTTAAGTTTAAGAAGTTAATTTATATTTTAAGTCATTTAAAAATAAATGCAATAAGTGTTTAGTTTATGATAGAAATAAAAATATATAAATATTAGGAAAAAATTTTATGTTATTAGTAAGGTTAAATGTAATAAAAAAGTTATATAATATATTTTTTGCATACAATTTGTTTTTTTAAAAAAAAGATATTTTATGATATTATTAAATTAATTTAATAACTGTTAATTACTAGTATAGATAGTTTTACCTATATTAGTTTTTTTGTTTTAATTAAATTAATTTAATTAAAAAAATATTATATATTAGGTTTATTGCGTTTAAAGTCAAGTTTTATATTGAATTTATTAGAAAGAAGTTAAAATATGGCAAACGGCAGAGAAGTTATTATTACTAATAATTTAAATAATCCAAGTATAAAAAGTTTATTATTAATTGATGAATTTAGTAATAAAATTGGTGACGCATTACTTATTATTGATTTAGAAAAAAAAGAAGCTATTTTAGAAAGTATATTTATTGAAGAAAAATATCGTAAGCAACAATATGGTAGTTTACTTATTTACAAAATTTTTGAGATATGTCATAGCAATAATATCGAAAACCTTATTTTATTATCAGATCCAACTAATGTTACTGTCGGTGAATTTTATGAAAAATTAGGATTCACTTATGCATGAAATAAAAAAACTTTTTTTATGATTATGAAATTAATATACCTCATGCAATTTTTAATAAAAGAGATGATATTGAAAAGTGAAAAAATATTAAAATAAAAGAAATTTTTATTGATTTTGATAAGTCAAAATCAAAAGCTATAAATGATGAACAAAAGATATTAGAGGATAGTGAAATATTATCTAGTATTTTAGATGAAGTTTTAATACATGAAGAATCAATTTTAAAGGAAGATTATCAAAAAGTTATTGATTGATTTAATCAACAAAGAGAACAAATAATCAAAAATCCAAAACAATGATGAAATACTTTAACCCCCAAACAAGTAGAAGTTGTTAAAAATGAGGCAAAAAAATGATGAAATAACTTAACACCAGAACAAAGAAAAATAAAATTATTAGAAAAACAAGCATATCAAAAAAAGACAATAAAAAAAGATGATACTCCTTTATTGTGTGATTTTGATCAAAATATAAAAAATAAATTAGACTGCATGCAGTCTATGAAAACATCAACTCCTGTTTTTAAAAAAGATAATTTTAATATTTAGATTTTTTCTTTTCTCAAATGTCTTGTTTTTTAAAATTAACAATGTAAAATAAAATACATAATTAATTTAAAATATAAAAGAGTAAAATTAAATGGTAATTTAGAGACTTAGTGGTTGCTGTAAACTAAGCAAGTTTAATTTGAAGGTAACTTATATTATTAGTAATTTAAATAATAATTAAGTGCATTTACTTTGTAAATGAATTAGGATGGTACCGCGTTAAAAAACGTTCCTATTTGTGGAATGTTTTTTTATTTTAAAAAGGAGTATAACAAATGAATAGAAATTTAAACAAAAAATATAATCATATTGAAATTGAAAAGGATCGTTATCAACAATGAGTAAAATCTGGATTATTTAAGGCAAATGTTAGTTCTATTAATCCTACATTTTCTATTATCTTACCACCACCCAATGTAACCGGACTTTTACATTTAGGTCATGCTTGAGATAGTACTATCCAAGATTTATTAATTCGTTATAAACGTTTACAAGGATTTAATACTTTATTTATACCCGGTATGGATCATGCTGGCATTGCTACTCAGGTTAAAGTTGCACAACGTATTAAAGAAGAACAAAAACTTAATTTGCAAGAATTAGGTAAAGATAAATTTTTACAACAAGCATGAAAATGAAAAACAGAATATGCACAAAACATAAGAAAACAGTGAGCAAAACTTGGCTTAGCATTAGATTATTCGCATGAAGTATTTACTTTAGATGAAAATGTTAAGCAAGCAGTTAATGAAGTATTTGTAAAGTTATATAAAGAAGGTTTAGTTTATCGAGGAAAAAAGATAGTAAATTGAGATCCAGAATTAAAAACCGCTATTTCTAATATTGAAGTAAATTATCATGAAACAAAAGGAAAAATGTATTATTTAAAATATTTTATAGAAAATAGTAGTGAATTTATTACTATTGCTACTACCAGACCAGAAACAATGTTTGCTGATCAGTGTATAGTTGTAAATAGTAAAGATAAACGTTATTTACAATTTATTGGTAAAATGGTTATTAATCCGGCTAATAAAATGTTAATTAAAGTCATTGCTGATGATTATGTTGATATGAATTTTGGAACGGGTGCTATGAAATGTACACCGGCTCATGATGCTAATGACTATGAAATTGCATTACGTCACAATTTAGCAATGCCTATTTGTATGAATGTTGATGGAACTATGAATGAATTAGCACAATCATATATTAATCAAGATCGAATGGTATGTCGTAAACAATTAGTTGAACAATTAAGAAAAGAAAATTTAGTTGTAAAGGTTGAAGACTATCTTCATCAAGTTGGTTATTCAGAAAGAAGTAACGCTATTATTGAACCATATTTATCACAACAATGATTCATAAAAATGAAACCATTAGTTGAAATGATTATTGATAAACAAAAAAATAAGAAAACAAAGATTGATTTTCATCCAATATTATTTGAACAACAACTTTTGCAGTGATTAAATAATATTCAAGATTGATGTATTTCCCGTCAATTGTGATGGGGTCATTCGCTTCCGGTTTGATATCATAAAAAAACTAAGAAAATTTATGTTGATAATAACCCACCATCACCAATTAACGATTATATTCAAGAATCAGACGTATTAGATACATGATTTTCTAGCGGTTTATGACCTTTTGTAACCTTGGGTTGACCACAAAAAAATGTTGATTTGCAAAAATATTATCCAATATCAGTATTAGTTACTGCTTATGATATTTTATTTTTTTGAGTTGCACGAATGCTGTTTATGGGTTGAAAATTTACTAATCAAAAACCATTTACTAATGTTTTAATTCATGGTTTAATTCGTGATGAACAAGGTAGAAAAATGTCAAAATCATTAAATAATGGAATTGATCCAATGGAAGTTATTAAAAAGTATGGTGCGGATGCTTTACGTTACTTTTTAGTTAGCAATTGTGCTCCCGGTCAAGATTTAAGATTTAGTATTACTAAAGTTGAGTCAGCTTGAAATTTCAATAATAAGTTATGAAACGCTGCACGTTATGTACTAATGAATATTGATGATAAGTTTCAATTGGATGAAAATATTGTCTATAATAATTCGTTATCATTTATTGATCAATGAATTTTACAAGAACTTAATCAATTGATTATTTATGTAGAGCAATATATGGAAAAATATGAATTTGTTTTAGTAGTTAAAGCACTATCAAATTTTATATGAAATAAATATTGTTCTTGATATATTGAATTAAATAAAGTTAATTTACAAAATCAAGAGCAACAAAGTAACTCATTACAAACATTATATTATGTTTTACAGCAAATTATTATTATGGTTCATCCCTTTATTCCCTTTATTACAGAAGCAATTTATGAAGAAATGGGGTATAAAAATAGCATTTTAACAAATAAGTTTCCTAAAGTTAAAGTTATGGAAAAAACAAAAGTTGTAACACAATTTGTTGAAATATTAATTGAAATTATTGGTAATATTCGAGAAATTCGTAAAGAACTTAATTTATCTTTAAAATTACCGTTAACTATTCATATCAATACGACTAATTCTTTTTTTGAAGTAGAAAAAAATACTTTAAATCCTTATTTATTACAATTAACTAATAGTCAAATTGTTACTATTAGTGATAGTCCGTTGTCTGTTAATAATAAAATAATTAAAATTATTAATTCAGCAGTAATAGAAATTAATGTTTCAAATTTATTTAATAAAGAAGAACAATTAGCAAAATTAAAAGGGGAATTAGTTTATATTGAAAATGAAATAAAACGTAGTAAAGATATTTTAAATAACCAACAATTTTTAGCAAAGGCACCACCAACAAAAGTTGAAATAGAAAAGCAGAAATTAGAAAAGTATCAAAATCAAAAAAAATTAATCAATGCCAAGATTAAAGAATTATAAAAAAACTTTTATTTTAATTCAAGTTGAAAAATTTCATTATTTTCCAATTTAATATCATCAATACCTACTGAAAAATCAATAAATTCTTTACCATTTCAATGCTCAATGTATCAAAATTTTTTATCTTCTTGAGTACCTTTTTTACCTTTTACAGCAACCAAAAATCTTCCCAATTGACTTTTTTCAACAGTAAAATCATTAGAACAAGCACTTAATAAATTACCAAGTGTATTAAAAGTAGTAATATAATTAGTTTTTTCAAGAATAGTTTCCTTGCCGTTGATAGCTGTAATTTCAATATTAGTAGTAATACTATTTTGATTAGTAGTACCATTTAAGAATTTTGGGATATAAATAATATTTAGTATTAATGAAGTTCCTAATATTAATATAATAGAATTATATTTGCATCATTTAATAAATGTTTTATTTTTAATTATTTTTATAAAATTATTTTCTCATTTCTTACCATCAGTTTTTATTTTTGTCATTATTATCAGCCTTTGAATTATCTTTTTTATTTTATTATATTAAAAAAATAAAAAAAGGAAATTGCTTATCTCATTTTTAATAATTATTGAGGTGAAATTAAATGAGATTATTAATTATAACATTGACAATTCTTTTTCTTGCAAGTAATGGATTAGTTGTATTAAAGTTGATTAAAAATTTTAATGAAAATGAAATAGTTAGTAAGGAAAAAAATGATACAAAAATTATTACTATTACTGTTGAAATTAAAGAACATTTACCAATTAGAGAAGATTTATGTATACGAAATAAATATTATGTTAAAATTCTTAATTCAAAAATAAGTATTATTAATTTAATTAATACTTTGAATATTTCTAATGTTTATTTTGACATTTTGGCATTAAATCTAAATCAAAATATTAGTGAAAATTATAAATTAATATTATCACCAAGAAATAATGCTATTAAATATTATTCCCATTATACTATTACTTTAGAGCCTTTAATTAATTTAGGTTTAAATAGTCAAGATGCCAAAAAAGTATTATTATTATTTAATAAAAAAAATTTAAATGCAAAACAATTGTTAGAGAATTTAGAAAAATTATTAATAACCACAAAAAGAAAATATATACAATTGATGCATAAATTTATTAGTTTTTAATGATGTTTACTTATCATGCTTTATTAGTTTTATTTCTAATATTTTTAGTTTTCTTTTTATCAAGTTTTACGATATTTAGTGGTTTAGTTTTATTATTAATAATAATTATTATTTTGTATTATATTTTTTTTAAAAAGCAATCATTTTATAAGTATTTCTTTTTATTATTAGTATTTACTTTTACTTCCTTAGTTAATATTAACTTTAAAAAAGATGAACATATAAATATTGAAAATGTTAATTTGAAAGTAGTAGAAACCTATCCAAATTATTTGATAGTACAAGAAGGATGAGAAAAATATTATTTATTATCACATTATTATATTAATAATATGCAGTATACTATTAATGCCCAATTAGATGATACACTTATTTTTAAAGGTCAAACTAAAGATTTAAAAACTATTAATAATTTTTATGAGTTTGATTTTAAATTATTTTTAAATGCTAATAATGTTAATAAACAAATAGTAGTTAATGGAAATAAAGTAAAAGTTGTTTTTGGAAAAACTCTTAGAACTATTTTTTTTAATTATATAAATACTTTTCCAAAGGAAATTAAAACTTGAACTAAATTATTATTATTATTTGGTCAGCAAACTGAAGAAAACAAATCTATTTTTACCATTTTTAATAAGTTTGGTATTACTCCAATTATTGTTGTTAGTGGTTTACACATTAATTTTTTCTTTGTTTTTTTAAAAAAAAGTTTTTGATTTATCAAAAATCAATTAATTAAACTTTTAATTTGCTTTGTAATTTTATGTTTTTATTTATATTTACTTAATTGATTTATTGCAGCAATGAAAGCATTATTTTTTTTAATTTTTAGTTGTATTTTAAAATTTAATAAAAAAATTATTCATCCAATTTCTATTCTTAGTTTTAGTGCTTATTGTTGTCTTTATTTATGACCTTTACAATTCTATCTTTTAGGATTTCAACTTTCTTTTGGTATTACTTTTTTGATTTTATTTATTAATAATAAATTTAAAAAATATAGTTATTGGATTAGAATGTTATTGATTAATTTTGTTTTATTTTTATTCACTATTCTTATTCAGTGACAAATAAATCATGGTTTTAGTTTATTAACTGTTGCATATTTATTATTTTTTACACCAATCATTATTTTTTGTGATGTTATTTTATTTTTAAATTTATTTTTAAATTCAATTTTAAGTTTTTTTGTTTCTCCAATTTTAAATTTTTTAATTATTATTATTAAGTTAATAAATATGAGTAATATTTGAATTCCGACTTTTAAAATTGAAATTTGAATTTTACAACTTTATTTTTTAATTTTAATAGTTATTTATAATTGTTGACGATATTTTAATTGAAGAATGTTAACAGTTATTATTATTAATTTTGTTTTACTTTCAACATTATGAATGAATAGTATTATTAAACCTTATTATGAATTAACAATGATTAATGTTGGTAGTGCTATGAGTTTTTTAATAACTAGTCCTTATAATAAATCTGCTATTTTAATTGATTCGGGCACAGAAGATTTAAAACCAAATAATCCAACTATTTATAATTATCTTTCAGCAAAAGGAATTTATAGTTTAAAAGCAGTATTTTTAACTCATCATGATTTAGATCATATTAGTAATATTGGATTTTTGAAAATGAACTTAAAAATAGATAAAATTTATGAAAATATCAATCAATTATCGCAATATGTTATTGATGGTTTTAATCCAATTCATAATTTAGTTTATGGTTTTAATTTGCAATATGTTTCTGAAAATAATAAAAGTTTAGTTTTGTTATTAAAAGTTTATAATTATAAAATTTTATTTACTGGTGATATTGAAGAACAAACCGAAAATTTATTAGTTAACACCCATGTATTAAGTAAAATTAATATTTTACAAGTTCCTCACCATGGTTCAAAAACTTCATCAACTATTAGTTTTTTAAAAACTCTTAATTCAGAATTAGCATTAATTTCCGGACATTATCAAAAACGAAGACAGTTTCCCAATATTGAAACATTGAATAATCTTAAAAAAATTAATGCTCAAGTTTATTATTCGGGAAAAAATAAAACTGTGATTATAAGAATATATATGAAACATTATGATATTATAACGTTAATATAAACTGATATAATAATATTGTGAGATTAGAAATAGTATTTATATTATTCATGTTCAATATGAGTATTTAGTAAAAGTATTGAATAATTAAAAGAAAATTACTTTTTAGAAAAGAAAGCTAAAAAATATATAATTAAAACAAAAGGGGAAAAAATATGAAAAAAATAAATCATTTATTAAAAATTTTGTTGTTACCTTCAATGTTAATAACTACTATTACATCCAATAGCAAGGCAGAAAAAACAGTTACTGATTATCATCAATTATACGTTCTTGGTGATAGTCTTTCTGATACTGGTAGTTTTGTTGGAGCTGGGAGTGACTTTGTCCAAAAATCACCATTAGCACCTTTATGAGTCGCTCAAGTAGAATTAGGAGATCCATATTATTTAAATCGCTCTTTCAGCAATGGTAAGGTTGCAGCTGAAATTTTAGCTAATAAATTACATTTAAACTTACAAGCAGGATGAAAATATACGATTTTAAATGATGCAGCAACTTATGAACAATTTGGTAATAACTATGCGGTTGGAGGCGCTGTTGCAGCTGAAAATGATTCATGAACAGGAGAATTTTATTCAAATCGTTTTAGCCTTCAACATCAAATGGCTGCTTTATTATCTCAACATCAAAATTTACAAAGTGATGATTTAGTCTTTCTTGAATCAGGAAATAATGATATGTTGGCTGCTATTGATAGTGGTAACTATTATAAAGGACTTGATATTATTTATAATGCAATTATAAAAGAAGGAGATATAATTCAAGAATTAATTAATAAAGGCATTCAACATATTGTTGCTACTGATGTTCCAGATTTTAGTCTTGTCCCAAAATATTATGGAACTAAATCGCAAGTTTTAGCAAAACAATTATCTGATGCTTATAAAACACTTTGAAATCATGAGATATCTTTATATACAACTAATTATCCTAATTTTATTAGAAGATTTAGTTTAAGAGAAAAATTAAGTAAATATGAGTTGATATTTCAACAAGAAGGAAAAAATATTACTCAAAATGCAATTGAATCTGATTATGCTCATATGGCATTAGATGGTGCTGTTACAGCAACATATGTTAATGGTTCAACAAAAGAAACATTAAATAATTATTTCTTCTTTGATGAAGTTCATCTAACAACATTAGTGCATCAAGCAGTTGCTGAAGATCTTTATAATTTAGTTGAAAAGTGATAATGTTTTAAAACATTAGATATAACAATTAGTATATAAGATAAAAGTTCAAATTTGGAATATTATCAAAAACGAAAGTGTTTTCCGAATATTGAAACATTGAATAATCTTAAAAAAGTTTATTATTGAGGAAAAAATAAAAGTGTGATTATATATGAAACATTATGATATTATAACATTAACATAAAATATATTAATAATTTTGTGAGGTTGGAAACATGGTTTATATTGTTCATGGTCAAGATGAGTATTTAGTAAGAAAAAATATTGAACAATTAATTAAAAAAAATCATAAAAAAGAAAATTATGATTATAATCTATATGAATTACAAGAGGATACAATTGTTAATATTATTAATGAAATTCAAATTATGAGTATATTTGAAGAAAATAAAGTAATCGTAATTAATGATAGCAGTAATTTATGGCAAAAATATATTAAAGAAAAAAAATTTGTTAATGCTTTGCTTAATCATAATCAAAAAACAATGATAATTATTAAAAGTTTAAATGTTGATTTTAAAATTAGTAGAGAATTTCAACAATTTAATATTATCAAAATTAAAAATTATACAAAATCACAATTATTATTATTAATTAATAAAGTTTGCAATAGTTTTAAAGTTAACATTACTCAAGAAGTAACTAATTTTCTTTTAGAATACTTGCCAAATGATGTCAGTATTATTTTAAATGAGTTATCAAAATTAAGGTTAATTGGAAAAAAAATAACTTCAGATATTATTATTGAGGTGGTTCCTAAATATTTTGAAACAAATATTTTTAAAACTGTTGAATATATATTAAAAAAAGATTATAACAATTTTTGAACACAATATAACTATTATAATGTTATTAATTATGATAAAATTAAATTGATTAATATTCTTGTATATCAATTAGAATTAATTAGAGATATCAAAATTTTAGTTAAACAAAAAAAAAGTAATGAAGATATTTCCAATATATTAAATATTTCCAAGTTTCAAGTAAAAATATTAGAACAATATTTAAATATTAATTTAAATATTAATAATATTTTGTTAAAATTATATGAATTAGATTACAATATCAAAAAAGGAAAGTTTAATAAAAATATTGCAATTGATTTATTTTTTTTGAATATTTAGTATATAATTATAGATGTTTTAAACTCAAGAGGTGATACATATAATGAAAAGTAATAAAAATATTGATGTTACAGAAAAAAAGTTAGTAGAAGAAAATAGTGACATTACATTGGTTAAACCAAAAGTAAAAAGAGTTACAAAGAAAAAAACCGAAAAAGTGTACTCAGAAGAAGATTTAAATGTTGCATTATACTATGAAATATCAAGTACTATATATAACAGTTTAAATAATTTAATTGTTAGAAAATCTATTTTTGCTAATGAAGAACTTTTAAAAATTTTAGAATTACAAATTTCTAATTTATTTTTTCTTGAAAAAGAACTAAAAGAATTAAAAGATAAAAAGTATGCAATAGAATTTTTGCAGTTAATTTCTAATTTGGTAAATCGTAGTTTGAGTATTACTAAAAGTTCTCCTAAAAATCGTATTGAAATTCTTGAAGAGCGTAACTTATTAATAGTTACAATTACTAATATTTGTAAGACTGTGGAAAAAGAAAGTCTTGAACGAATAAGACAGTTTGATAATAATACTTTTAATGAATTAAATGATCAAATTACTGCATTAAATAATTTTAGTGATGATGCTACTGAGGTTAAGCCAAGTGTTACTCCAAATAATCAGAATGTTGATAATAATGTTGATACAAATCCTAATATTGGTGGCATTGGGAATCTAGGTAATAATTTAAATATTAATAATCTTGATAATAATAGTTTAGCAAATTTAGCGAAGTTAGGTGTATTACCGCAACATCCCGCCACAAATCCTAAATTTTACCCTTATATGAATAAACCAAAATATATTCCACTTTTAAAGAAAATATTATCAGCTTTTTTCTTATTAACAACAGTGCTAGCAATAGCTACTTATATACTAACTTATTTTATAGCAGGTACTTTTCAAATTAAAGATAATAGTACATCACCCGTTTATTATAATTTTGCACAACAATCAAAAACTATAGTTTTCACTATTGTTACAACAATAGTTTTAAATGGAGGCTTTTTATATTCAATTTTAAAACCACCAAAATTAGGTCGTGATTTATATCGAACATCATATTTTTTAATAGTTATTTTAATTTTTTGAATAATTTATACAATTTCAAATTTATTTTATATGACAACAGATGATTCATTATTAAGAACATTTACTTCTTTTTTAGATAAAGGTGACAAAATTAATCCTAATGCTTTATCCTGATTAAAAGGATTAGCAACTTTTAAAGCTTTTCAAATATTAACATATATTACAGCAGCATCAGCAATTTTACTAATTGCTATTATACTAGTTATTGCTATTCTTAATCCAAAAATTGATCGTAATAAAATTATGAGAGCCAATTCGGAATATCAAAATGCTATTAATAATGCTTTAAGTGGTAAACCCTATGAAATCGATCCATCACTTTTTGATGATAGTTTAGATAATGATAATAAAAAAGATACAAAAGATCATAAATTTTGATGTAATAGTGATTTATTTAAATAATAAAATTAAAAAGGACTAAAAGTCCTTTTTAATTTTATTATTTTTAATTATTAGTTTTATTATGCTTGTCAACGTAATTTTGAACTTGCAACTATTGTGTAAATACCAATCAATCCAAGTGCAACTCCTAGATATATTCCATAAGTTGTTGTAAAAGTAAAACTTGTTCCACTTCAAGCTTGAATAAATGGATCCATAGCGTATTTGAATGGATTAAAGTAAGTTGCGTATTTTAAAACAGGACTACTATTAATTAACTCAGCCGGGAAAAATACCCCACTTAAAAGTGTAACTGGAAAATAAATTACATTTGATGCTGCAACTAAAGCAGTTACTGATTTGAAAATTGAGGCTAATAACATTCCTAAACCCATTGATGAAAAGAAAATTAAGATAATAAATGGGATAGATTTTCCAATAAAATTTGCTGTTACTATATTACTTCACCCATAAGTACCACCAAACATAATTCCAACTCATAATAAAGATCATAAGAATGTTGCTATCATAAAGAAAAATCCAATTATCATAACTGAAAAAACAAAGAAAATTGGTTTAATATTTGTTGCTCCAATTCGCTTCATTAAAACACTATTTTTAAATTCAACAATTGTTTGTGGAATAATGAAAATTCCTACTGCCATTGGTTGTAACATTGAAATTGAACCAACTAAAGTATGTAAACTTTTTACAGTATCACCTTCCATTTGTTTAAAAGCAAAACCTTCTAAGAACAACATTAGAATTGGAAATAAAACTAGAAAGAAGGGTACAAAAAATCCTCGATAATAATATTTAAACATTAAGTTTATTAATGGTCGACTTTTTTTGGGCATTTTGGCTTTATGAATTCATTTATTTTTTTTCTTATTTTTTTTGATTTCAGCATTTTCTTTTTTTATTTCTTCATATTGTTTTTTTAAATCAGCTTTTTTATTTTTATCAAACATTTTTCATGTAAAGTTATGAACTGAGCCATATTTTTTAACAATATCTTTAACATTTCCTGCTTCTTTTATAACTCCATTATGAATGTAAATATACTTTTCATAAAATTCTTCAACTTCGCTCATATTGTGAGTAACTAAGATCATTGTCTTATTTTTGTCAATAATATTTTTTCTAAAGAATTCAAAAATTTCTGAACGAACTTCAATATCTAATCCCGTGGAAACTTCATCTAAAATAACTAGATCAGGATCATGAATAACAGCTAGTAAAATATTTAAACGTTGTTGTTGTCCACCTGAAAGTGTTTGAATAAACTTATTTTCAATTCCAAGTAATTGATATGTCTTCAGTAACTCTAATAGTTCATCTTCTTTCATTGAAATATTAAAAGTATGTAAATAATATTTAATCATATCCATAAGAGATATTCCGGCCGGATATCTAGATTCTTGAAATTGTAAACCATTTACCAGATGTTCTTGACGAATTATTTCACCAGATGTTGGTTTACGAATACCACCAATAATTTCACTTAAAGTTGATTTACCACTACCATTTGCACCAATGATTCCAATTCGATCGCCAGGATTAATAGTTAAATTAACTTTATTTAATGCTACTTTATTTTTATATTCCTTTGTTAGATTCAAAATTTCTACTAGTGGCCGAGACTTATCTATTTTTTTCTTATTTTGTTCATTATTTTCCATATATAAGACCTCCTGCATTAGATTGTACTATAATTAAGTGTTAAAAAGCAATTATTGAAATTTGTAACAATAAAATAAACAGTATTAATTCTAAATATTTTGGAAAAATATTTTTTAATTTTTGTTTTTCATGTATATATAATATAGATTTGAGAATAGTGATTATCTAGTATAGTAATTTAACACTTGCTTTAAATCAACATTTATGAATTTAAATCCCATTTAATTATAAAATCATATACTATTAATGATTACTTTTGTTGTTTTATAAATAAAAGTTATTATATTGTATAATTAATTATATTTGAGAAATTAGATAGAAACTCAGGAGGAACCATTGTGGAAAATTTAGTAAGTGAAGAAATAATTGAAGAAACGTATTCAAAAATTAAAGATAAAATTAGTAAGACAAGTTTGATAAAAGCAGATAAACTTTCTTCATTTTCTGGTAATAATATATTTTTAAAGTTAGAAAATTTACAAAAAACAGGTAGTTTTAAAATTAGAGGCGCTTTAAATAAAATTCTTAATTTATCAAAGGAACAGCAAGCAAAGGGTTTAATTGCTGCTACTAAAGAATTTGGTGGTGCTAAATGTACTGTTAAACTTTGTGGTAATATGTTTGATGATGCAATGTCTGAAGCATTAAGACTTGAAAAAGAAGAAGGGTTAACGTTAGTTCATCCATATGATGATAATTTTGTTATTGCTGGTCAAGGTACAATTGGTTTGGAAATATATGAACAAATGAATGCAATGGGTAAAGAAATTGATTATTGTTTAGTTCCAATTGGTGGAGGAGGACTTTTAAGTGGTATTTCAATTTATTTAAAAAGTAAAAATCCAAATATTAAATTTATTGGTATTGAAGCACAAAATGTTGATTCTTATAATCAAGCTTTAAAACAAGGAAAACCATTTAAAATTCAAGGTAAAAGTTCAATTGCTGATGGAATTGCTGTTAAACAAACAGGGGAATTAACATTTAATATTTTAAAGAAAAATGTTGATAAAGTTATTACTGTTAGCGAAGAAGAAATTGCACAAGCAATGTTATTTTTATTAGAAAAATGTAAAATTGTAACTGAAGGTAGTGGTGCTGTTAGTGTTGCTGCTATTCTTTCTGGTAAATTAGATAAAATCATTGGTAAAGATAAAAATGTTGTTTGTGTAATTAGTGGTGGCAATGTTGATATTACTACATTAGGAACAATTATTAATAGTGCCTTAATTAGTTCACATCGACGAGTTCCTTTTTCAGTTAACGGTAAAATTAATAATAGTACTATTAGCGAAATTATTAATATTATTACTAAAAATGGTGCTTCTATTTATAAAATTCACAGTACATTTGATTGTAATAAATTAGATATTAGTAATTTTAGTATTTTTATAGTTATGGATACATCAGATGAATTTCAAAAAAATAAAATTTTTGCTGAGATTAGAGCATCAAGTTCTAACTTTACATTATTAGCTAAATAATTTTTGAATTTGGTATTTTATTAAAACAAAAATTTAGTTTAAAAATATCAATTATATTTTAAAAAGAGACACTATTAATAGTGTCTCTTTTTAAAATAAATTATAGTTATTTTGCTTTTGCTAATTTAGTCATAATTTTAGATTTTTGACGAGCAGCTTTATTAATGTGATAAATGCCTTTAACAACAGCTTTATCAATTAAACTACATACTTCATTAACAAGTACTGTAGCATTTTCTGCTTTGTTTTTTATTGATATTTCAGCTTTTTTTAAAGCAGTTTTAACTTTAGATTTATAACTTTTATTAATTTCATTTCTTTTTTGGTTTGTTTTAATTCTTTTAATTTGTGATGCAATGTTAGCCATTTTTTCTCCTTTTTTGTTTTGAACATGTTTTATAGATTAATTACAACAAAAATAATTATAACAAAAATCATAAATGTTGTATAATATTTTTTATTTTTTCAGTATAATTAATGTGTTAGCTTTTTGTTAATAGTATATTTTAATTTTTTTACACTTTTAATGTAAATTATTTGTTTAAAAAATTTAATAATAAATGTAGGTGTGGTAAATAAATGAGTTACTATTTTCGTAACCCTTATCAATTTTCTTATCATAGTATTGGTAGGATTAGAACAAGATTAAAATTGCAAGACTTAAATGATATCCAATTACGTGAATATTGTTTAAAATTGATTAATGAGTCTTATGATATTGAAGAGACAAAAAGTTTTAAATATATTAGAGTAAATAAAACACATCTTTATTTTGTAATTAAAAAAGATGTTAATTTAATTTTAACAATTTCACCGATGAGTCCAACTAAACTATTAGCAGTAATCGAGGAAAATTTATAAATCAAAAAAGAGGAATAAAAAATGGGAAATTTATCTAGTCAATGATGAATGTTAGCGCTTATAGGAGTAGTTTTAATAATTTTTATTTTTACAACCATTTCAGCAAAAAAGAAGAAAAAAGAAGAGAAAAAACAACGTCAAAAAGAAGTAAAAAATATTATTAAATCCTTTATGCGTGATGAATTAAAATTGCAACATAAAACAGTAGAATTTGAACAAGTAGTTTCACGTAGTAGTAAAGAATATCGCTATCGTGATGTTTTTGATGTAATTGTAAAATTATATGATTCTAAGAAAAATGATTTATTTGCAACTAAAGCATTTGAGGTAGAAGGATTTACTAAGCAATTATCAAAGAAAGAATTTGAAACAATTTGAAAAGTAAATTGTGAATTGGATTTAGAAGAAACACTTAAGAAAATTGAAATGTCAAAAAAACGTAGTGGTAAAATTAAAATAAAAAGAAAGACAGCAGAAGAAAAAACAGCAATTAAAAAAGAAAATGAAGCCGTTAAACTTGCAATTGAAGAAGAACGTTTACAAAATAAAGAAAATAAAAAACGTGCTAAAAATTTAGAAAAACCTAAAATTGCAATTCATGATAAATTTTCTGGATGAAAAGATAAATAAATCTTTATTTTTAAGTAGGCAATTGGGTGATACGTAATGAAAATTTATAAAGATGATTATAAGCATTTCCGTATTTGTCGAAAACTTTCATGATTTTTAAATACAAAAAATTATGCTTTAGCTAAGCATTTAATTGAAGAGAAAAAGATAATAAATTTTGTTGAACTAACGCATACTAAAACAAGTAGTAAATTTAAATCTAATTTAATTACTATTTCTGATTTAGATGATGATACATTTGAAAATAATTATAATGAAGAAGATGATTCTGAATTTTATCTTGGTGAAACAATTGCAGATGGTATTGAAACTGGGTACTATGCTCAAGAATATTTTAAAGTAAAATATTCTTATTTTAATTTTGAGTCTGAACCGGGTAATAATGTCATAGAAATTATTAATAATAAAGAGTATGATGTTTTATTTGAACCAAGATTTGAATATCAGGGCTGTGTTACTAAGTGTGATATTTTAAAACGAAATAATGATGGTTGGGATTTAATTGAAGTAAAAGCAGTAACTTGAGTTAAAGAAGAACATATGTGAGATTTACTTTATCAGTATGATATTTTAACCAAATGTGGAATTAAAGTAGTTAATACTTATATTATGTATTTAAATAATAATTATGTTAAGAAAGAAAAAATAGATTTAAATGAATTATTTATTGTTAATGGATCAACTTGGCAAAAAAGTCCTAATACTAAAAAAAGTTTTAGTCTTTTTGAATCAATTCAAGATGAAATTTTAAATAATAATTTGAAATTACAATATGAAAATATTAAGAATATTATTAAAATTAGTGATATTGATGAAATAGTTAAATTATTAACTTTATCTTATTGTCATGAAAATAGTAATCAATTTTGTCCTCATATTTTTAAATATTTTTCTATTCATAATACTATTTTTGAATTATATCGTTTAAGAAAAACTAAGAAAGCATTGTGATATTATGAAGAAGATTTGTTAGAAATTAATGATGAAAGATTATTACCATTTTTAACAAAGTCTAATTTACATTTAAGACAATATGATGTAATTAAAAATGGTGAAAAATTAATTGATGGCAATAAATTTGTTGATTTAAAAATTGAATACAAAAAGTACCAATATCCAATTTATATGTATGATTTTGAGACTATGAAATCTGCAATACCTAAGTTTAAAAATAGTAAACCATATCAACAAATTCCTTTTCAATATTCTGTCCATGTATTATTGGCACCAGATTTTGATTTTAAAACTTATAAATCAATTAAACATTATGAATTTTTAGCAGATGGAAATGATGATCCAAGAGAAATGTTAACAAAAAAATTATGTCATGATTTAATTAATATTCATGGTAAGGGTACGTATGTTGCTTATAATCAATCATTTGAGAAATCTGTTCTTAAAAAATTAGCTTATTATTATCCTCAATATAAAAATAAATTATCATTAATCCATGATGGTACTATTGATTTACAAGATTTTTTTAAAGAATTTAAAATTTATAAAGAACAGTTTTATGGTTCTCTTTCAATTAAAAAAACTTTACCAGCATTTGAACCTTCCTTTTCTTATGAAGGATTAGTTATTAAAAAAGGAGATATGGCATCAGAAGTTTTTCGTAGAAGAGTTGAAAATAACATTAGTTTAACTAATTGAATTCATAATTTTCGTGAAAATATGTTAAAATATTGTGCTCAAGATACTTTAGGTATGGTAGTATTATTCTGACATGTAAAAAATATTATTGAAATGTACAAAGCAAAAATTGAGGGCGAAAATTATGAAAAAATTTAAAATTTTATTTATGGGTTCTTCTTTTTTTTCTGAAAATATTTTAAAAACATTGTTAATAACAATGAAAAATGAAGTTGAGATAGTTGGTGTTGTTTGTCAGCCAGATCGTAAAATTGGTCGTAAACAAGAAGTTGTTCCTTTAGCAATTAAACAATTGGCAGAAGAATATCAAATCCCTGTTTTCCAACCAGAAAATATTATTGAAAGTTTAAAAAGTTTACAATTATTAAATATTGATGTTATTCTTACTTGTGCTTATGGTCAATTTTTACCAAAAGCAATTTTAAATTTACCAAAATATAAATGTTTAAATATTCATGCTTCATTATTACCATCATTGCGTGGTGGTGCCCCTATTCAATGAGCAATTATTAATGGATTACAAACTACTGGTATTACATTAATGAAAATGGTAAGTAAAATGGATGCAGGAGCAATTTATGTTCAAGAACAAGTTTCAATTGGTATTGAGGATACATATACTTCTTTAGTTAATAAGTTGATAACTTTAGCACAAAATATGTTAATAAAATATTTATTAAAAATCATTAATAATGAAATACAAGAGCAAGAACAAGATGAAAATAAAGTAACTTTTGGTTTAAATATTAAAAGAAGTGATGAAAAAATTAATTGAAATCTTTCAGCACAATTAATTTCATGTCATGTTCGTGGATTGTATAATACACCAATCGCTTATACTACATTGAATGATAATATATACAAAATTCATCAAGTAGCAGTAACTAATGAATTATCAAATGCTCTGCCAGGAACAATTGTTGCAATAAATAAATTAGGTATTATTGTTGCCACTAAAACTAATAACATAGTAATTAAGGTTATTCAACCAGCAGGTAAAAAAGAAATTATAGCAGCTTGTTACTATGGTTCTAAAATTAATTCAATTGCAATTGGTTTTATCTTTAAATAGTAATAAAAAAATAACTAATATTTTTTGGTAATCTAGGAGGAAAAGATGTATCGTTTTCGCTCAATTAAATATCTAGCAATGACTGGTATTATTACTGGTTTATTAGTAACAATTGGTTATTGTTCAACTTTTCTTTTTGGTTGAGCAATTACTAGTTTATTTGGTGGAAATTCTACTTTGCAATTATTTGATGCTGTTTTTATTCCGTTTTGTGCTTTTTTTGAAGGGCCAATGCTGTTATTTGCAGGACCAATTGCCGGTGGCATTTTTGATTTAATTAGTGGTGTTAAAATTGTGGTTATTCCTATTACAATTTTTATTAGAATTTTAATGTTTTTTGTTATTAAGTTATTAATTAATAAATCTTGATGAAGTACTATTTATACTTTCTTTTTTGCTGGTATTTTATTACTTATTTATCCATTGTCTTATTTAGTAATTTATCAAGATTATGCTATTACAGTTAATGAATTAATTACTGATAGTATTCAAGCTATCTTTGCTTATTTTGTTGCTATTCCACTTTATTATGCTCTTAGTAAAAATAAGATTAGATCAAATTATAGTTTTTGAAATGATCAAGAATTTGATTATTTAAAAAATAAAAAAATAACTGTTTTAGAATAGTTTACTTATTATCAATTATTGATATCTAATATAGACAATATGGTATAATTTTATAAACTTAATATAAGTTTATACCCATTTACTTAAGTTTTAAGGTAAAGGGTTTTTAATTAAAATAAGGAGAAAAAGGTTTTATGAATAAAAAAATTAAAAAAAGTTTTAAAAAAAGTTTTAAAAAAATATCTAAGTTAAAAAAAGTAATTAAAAATCATATAATCGATCCAACACCATCTGAAACAGTTATTGCAACTACTGTTCTTTCTGCTGCTATTAGTGGTATTATAATTGGAGAGCTGGTGGTGCACCCGTTATTGCTCCTGTGCTTGCTGGTAGTATTATTGCGGTGGGAACGGTTTCTGCTATGACATATATAGTAGAAAAAATAAATGAATCAGAAAATAATAGTGTTATTGAAGGTAGTAAATCTCAAACAAAGAGATTAACATCAGTAATATAGATAAATTAATATCATGAAATGTTACTTTTAATATTTAATTAATAATAAAAAAATGAATAATTATTATATTCATTTTTTATTTTAAATAATAGTTAGCGTATATTCATTATTAAATTGAATTTCACGAATTGAAAATTTTACTTTAATAACATCACCTTTTGAAAAATAAGTTCCATCATTTACAGATTTACTTACTTTAACTTTAAAGTGGTCACCTTGTTTCATAAGATCAGCAATTCTTTCTCCTAAAGAATAAATTGGACTTTTTAGATAGTTTGTTAAATCTGTATCAACTAATAATTTTGATTTAGGTTGTCCAATTTTAAATTCTGGAATATCATTAAAGTTATTTAATGATATGTTAGATGTGGTTGGTAATTTAGGTAATACAAGACCATCATTTGGTTTGGATAAAATATTTAATAAATAATTGTCAGATAATTGTTTATTATTTTTTTCAAAAAATATAGTTACTGTAGCACCTGTAATTATATAATCTGTATGATCTATTTTTTTATTAATTATTGGTGAGTAAGATTTAACTTTCATCTTAATGAATTGTGTATCACTATGTTTAAAAAGTCTATATTTTCCTTGACCACTAACTGCTTTTAATTTTAAAATATCAACTAAAAAGTTAGCACCATCAGCAGATTTAGCTTTAGCAGTTTCGCTATCATTTTCTAATAAATTGCTGGCAGTAATATTGTTTAGTTGAATAGAGTTTCATTTTGTTAATTTAGTTATATTATTTTGATAGATATCTAATTTGATTGTTGAATTATTATTTGAATCTAAAAAATTAAAATCTTTTTTGTACTTGTATATTCATTTTTAAATTATCATCTGATTGACATGCAATAAGTGAACTTGTACTAACTGTTGTTAAAATAACTGCTGTCATTAATTTAAATAAAGTTTTCATATTTTTCATATTTTTTCTTTCTCCTTTTAAATCTAGAAAAATTTTAGTTATTTTTAATAATTTGGTAATTAATTAAAAATAATTTTCTGATATAAATTATATATTTTTAGCACTTATTAATGATTTTCATAATAATTTTCTTTTGTTAGTGTTGTTTTAATAATTTTAAAGTTGAATAAAAAAATATTTAATAAAACTGCTCAATTGAGCAGTTTTATTTTAAAAAATGTTATTTTTGAATTAAATATTTTATATAAACTTTAAATTGGTTGTTCTGGATTGACTGTAACATCTAATTCATTAGATTTACCATATAAGGTTAATGGAATAGAATAATATAGTTCGTTATTGTTAGCATACATTAAACAATTATTAGCAAATTGATTTTTATTTAATTCTGTTAGAAGCTCATAGAAATTATATGTTTGTCAACCTTTATTAACATTATCTTCTCAATAATATAAATTTCCAGAAAAAGTTGAACTCTTATCTAATTTTAAAGTTAGAATATAGTCAGATTTAGTATTATTTAAAAATATATCATAATCTATGTTTACCTTTTTATGAGGTAATACATTTATTTTTTGAGATGGATATTTTAATGTTACTGATTCAGAATTTGTATTTGTGGTACTATGACCAAAGTTAAAATTAAAGGTTGTTTCTTCAAAAGGTATTGATATTTTTTCACTTATACCAACATCATATGTATTAGTAACAGAATAAGTATTTGTTACTTCTTTATCGTATTCTTGTGTACTAAGTGGTTGTTCAATGTTTGTATTATTTTTAATATTAAGTTTCATATTTTCTAATCAATAACCTTTATTTTTCATATGACCCATTACAAGAATGTCTAGAAAATTTCATATATTAAAATCAAATTCTTGTCTATAACTTAAAGTAATTTCACCTTTATAGTCACCAGTTCCTTCAATTATAGCACTTGTACTATTAATAGATCCTTTAATATTAAAATCATTAATAGTTAAAATACTAGCATCATAATTTATGCTTTTGATACCAATTAAAAGTTCCTCTTTGGTTGGAATTAAATTTTTTGCTAAAATTTTAATAAATCCTAGGTTTTGATTTGCTATAAGTAAATTTAAGTCTTTTTTCTCTTGTGTGGTTGTAATATTTATATTTATCGTTTTTTAACCCGTAAAGTTTATAGAAGTACGTAATGCAATTATTTTTATAATTAATTTTCTATTTTTAATATCAGCATCTTGTAGAGGTGTATTATTATTTTTACTAATTTTTACATCGCTTAGTTGTAAATTTGAAAATATTTTTTTTCTTAATTTATTAATTAATTCAACTTTAAAAACTTTTACATTATTATCAAGTGTTGTAATGTCTAAGTTATCAGATAAACCTTTTAAATCTTTTTTATGTACAGGATATACTGTTCCTCCACAAGCAACTAAACTAATACTTGTTGGTGTTGCAACCATTAAAGATAATATAAATCTTAGCAGTTTTCTCATAATTATTTACCACCTTATTTTTTTCTTATTATTTTTTTTATTGTTTAAATTTTGGTAATTTATTGGGATTATCAATTTTTGAGCCAGTAGCAAAATTACTGTGTTCTATTATTTTTTTTACATTTCATTTTGAAAGGTTTTGATTGAATGATCTTGCATTAAAAAACATTTTATTCATATTTGTTGCATTAGAAGTATTTCAATTTGAAATATTTTGATTAAATGTTAAAGCATCAGCAAACATTGAATTCATATTTATTACATTTGATGTATTTCAATCTGCAAGACTTTGATTAAATGCAATAGCATTTTGAAAGATAAGATTTAAATCTGTTACTTTTGAAATGTCTCATTTTGAAATATCTTGATTGAAGACAATAGCATCTCAAAACATGTGTTTTAAAGAAGTTATTTCTGGTGGTAATTGATCTGGCACTTTTTGAATTGTTTTTGGCATTTTAACCACTTGAATTTGATTAATGATGTTTTTATAAAATCCAATTTGAACAATTTCTTTGCTATTTATATTTGATAAATCTGTTTCATTAGTTGTTATTTGTTCTCCATCTTTGTCAATGTAAATTGTGTCTTGTTGAGTTTTATTAATTATATGTACATTTTGTTGCGAACTACTATTTAAATTAACATTATTTACATTTCCAACAGTAATTGTAATTGCTAAAATACTTAATGTTGTTAATATTTTTTTCATATTACTAACACCCTCCCTCCTTTATTTTTTGTTATTATAATTTTACATGATTTTAAAAACTAGTTATTTATGTATATATCTTTTCATATATTGTTAAGTGATAGTTTAATTATATTTATAAGATTATCTGCAACTTTCGATTTAATTTTATTTAAACTTTGATATACTAAAACATAGTAAATAGTTTATAAGCAAAAGATAGGTGAATAAATAATATTATGAGTATCGATAAAAAATACATTAGAAATTTTTCAATTATTGCCCATATTGATCATGGTAAATCAACTTTGGCTGATCGTATTTTAGAATTAACTAATGCCGTTTCAAAAAGGGAAATGAAAAATCAATTGTTAGATTCACTGGATTTAGAACGTGAACGTGGCATTACAATTAAACTAAATAGTGTACAGCTTAAATATCAATCATTAGATGGTCATACTTATTTGCTTCACTTAATTGATACTCCAGGTCATGTTGACTTTACTTATGAAGTATCGCGTAGTTTAGCAGCATGTGAGGGTGCCATTTTAGTAGTTGATGCTGCTCAGGGTATTGAAGCACAAACTTTAGCAAATGTATATTTAGCATTAGATAATGACTTAGCAATTATTCCTGTTATTAATAAAATAGATTTACCAAGTGCTGAACCAGAAAAAGTTAAAGAAGAAATTGAAAAAGTATTGGGTTTACCTGCTGATTATGCGCCTTTAATTTCTGCAAAAACAGGTATTAATATTCGCGATGTTTTAGAAGCAGTTATTAAATATATTCCTTATCCAATTGATGCTGATGATAATGAACCATTACGTGCTTTAATTTTTGATTCATTATATGATAAATATCGTGGAGTGATGGCATTTATTAGAATCAAAACTGGTGTAATTAAAGTTGGTGATAAAGTAAGAATGATGTCAACTGGTGCTGAATATGAAATTACTGAATTAGGAGTACGCACACCAAAAGAAGAAAAGAGAGAAATGTTAACAGCTGGTGAAGTTGGTTGAATTAGTGGTGCAATTAAAATAATTAGTGATATTCATGTTGGTGATACGATTACTAGTGTTATTAATCCTGCTGATGCACCATTACCAGGTTATAAAACTTTAAAACCAATGGTTTATTGTGGTTTATATCCAATTGATACTAATAAATATCAAGAATTAAAGGATGCATTATATAAAATTCAATTATCGGATGCCTCATTAATTTTTACTGCTGAAACATCACAAGCATTAGGTTTTGGTTTTCGTTGTGGTTTTTTAGGGTTATTACATATGGATGTTATTCAAGAGCGTTTAGAGCGTGAATATAATTTAGTTTTAATTTCAACAGCTCCTTCTGTAATTTATGAAGTAAATTTAACTAATGGTGAAAAGTTAATAATTGATAATCCAGCAAAATGACCAACTGTGCAAACAATTAAAAGTGTAGAAGAACCATTTGTACAAGTAACAATAATGACACCAGAACAATATGTTGGTGCATTGATGCAATTATGTCAGGATAAACGCGGAACTTATTTAGATCTAAAATATGCTGATAATTTACGAAGAACTCTTATTTATAATATGCCACTGAATGAAATTGTCATTGATTTTTTTGATAAATTAAAATCAATATCAAAAGGTTATGCTTCATTAGATTATGAGTTAATTGGTTATCAGGAAAGTAAATTAGTGAAAATGGATATTTTATTAGCAGGTAATATTGTTGATACATTATCTGTTATTGTTCATAAGGATTTTGCTTATGATCGTGGGCGTGTTTTATGTGAAAAATTAAAAAAATTAATTCCGAAACAAAATTTTGAAGTTGCTATTCAGGCTGCTATTAATAATAAAATTATTGCTCGTCAAACTGTGCAAGCAGTTAGAAAAGATGTTATTGCTAAATGTTATGGTGGTGATATTACAAGAAAAAGAAAACTTTTAGAAAAACAAAAAGAAGGAAAGAAAAAAATGAAATCGATTGGTAATGTTGAATTACCACCAGAAGCATTTCGTGCTGTTTTAAAAATAGATGAAGAAAATTAATAAAAATGTATATATATATATATGATTTGTATTTTTCTAAATTGAATTATTTGAAAATAAAAAAAATAATTGACTTAAATAGAACAATTATTTTTTTTATTTTTATAAATCATATTTTTAGATTAAAATCAGATTTCTCACAATTTTATGTTAAATATATAGTATTTTTTTTAATTCTGCAATTATTTCCATTTTAATTTTGATGTATTTTTTTTGCATTTCAATATTAATTAAATTTTCTTGAGTTTTTGACTGATTATTTTCTAAATTATTTTTAATTATTGCGTGACACTCAATTTCTCTAGAGTAATTTTTAATCATATTTTTTTATGTTATTAATCATTTTATATTCCCCATTTCAAAGTTTTATAAATAATTCCCTAAGAAATTGATAAAATTTTAATTTATAATAAGTATATTAATAATAATTACTTAAATGGGGAGTAGAGGGTTATGTGAAAATTTTATTAAAAATAATTGATTGTTTGAACCCAATTTCTATTTTTAAAAGTATTAAAAAGTATATAGAAAATAGAGCTAAGATTGAAGCAAAATTAATTGATAAAGAAAAGCAAAGACAACATGAAAAAGATTTACAAGATTCTAGATTTAAACATGAATCACTTGAAAATGAAAAAGACAGAAAATTACAAAAAGAATTAGCTGAAGAAAAAACTAAAAGATTAGGGTTAATATTAGAAAATAAATTAATTATAAATAGACAAAATTATTATTTAAGCTAAATTAGAATTAGAACTTAAAAGAAAACGAATTAAAGGTAAAAAAATAAAGTAATATTGTATTTACAAAAATATGAGGTTAAAATTGATATAATCACTCTATTGAAGGTGATTTTAAGGAGTTTTGATAATGGATTTAAATATCAATAAAAATTTAAAAACAAAAGTTTTAAATAATTTTTTAAATTTATTAGCAATTAATTTAGCAGATACTTATTTAGAAACCTTAAAAAAATATAAATCAAAAGATGTAGATGAATTAGTATTAAATTTTTTAGATCAAGTAGTTTATTTAGTGGATGAAGAAATTGATATAACAAACGTTAAAAATAGTTCTAAAATATCCAAAATGAATATTAAACAAAAAGAAAAATTTAATAATGCTTTAAGAAAAGATAATAAATATCGAAAAATGTGTTCAGTTCTTAATTTTATATATCGAGTAATAAAAGAAGAAGAAACACAAGAACAAGTATTCAATAATATATATCATTTTTATGAAAAATCTGATGCTAAAACTTTAGAAATATTTTCTAATGATTATAAAGAAAAAGAAAAATTTGATTTTTTTAAAGAAATAAAATTAAAGTTAAAAAATAGTAATAGTTTTTTATATAAATCAAATTTACAAGCAAATATATAAGTTTAATATATTTATAAAGTATCTTTAAAAACATCTCTAATAAAATATTAGAGATGTTTTATGAATAAACAAAATTATAAAAATTAAAATGATTTATAATTTTACTATTAAATTTTTCAATAAGTATTACAATTTTTTTTAAAAAAAGAACTAACTTAAAATTAGTTATTTTAAATTAGATTATTTATTTTTATATATTCCATCAGTAGTTGTTGCATAAATAGTAAAATTATTAGAATTATAAATTAATTCGTTAATTGAATTAAGTTTATTTTCATTCATTAAATTAAAGTTGTTTTCTTTATAACTTTTTCATATATTACCATCTTTATCACCAACTAAAACTCCTGTTCCAAAAGTTATTACTGTTGTATTTATTGTTTTTAAAGTTTGCTTATATTGTAAAAATTTACGACTAGTAACAGGTTTATAATAAACTTTTTTACTCTTGTTAGTAACAAAGACTGTTTCTTTATTATCAACAGCAATGCTTGTAATACCACTATCTTCTAGTTGCTCAACTAAATTAAAAGGATTACCCCCAATACTTTTAAAAATCATTCCTTCTGTATTACCGGCATAAATTAAGCCATTTTTAGTTGTTTTTAAAACTGTAATGTTACCTGTTGCCCCATCTATTTTTTCTAATTCAGTTGTTGGACTTGAATTAGTATATACCCCTTCATTTGTTCCTATATAAATATTATTTTCTTTGTCAAAAGTCATTGCTAATAATTGATGTGAACTTAAAGTATATTTTTCAGCAAGTTGATCATTTTTAAGAATATAAACTTTTAATTCATTATTTTTTTCATTATAAGTTCCAACGTAAATTGTTCCATTAGGTGTTATAATTAGTGATTTTATTTTATAATCATAATTAAGTAAATTTATTTCTTCAAAAGATTGACCATTGTCACTTTTATAAACAATACCTTTATTATTAACAGCATAAGTTTGCTCACCGTTAAAAGTTAAACTATTAATTTCACCAGTAGTGCCTGTCATTTTGTTAAAACTAATTTTAGAAACATTGTTTTTATTTAAAAAAGTAGTATTTTGATTGCTATTAATTATTTTATTATTTGATAATATCATCCCTAAACTTGTAACACTGGTAATTAATAATAACAATTGTTTAAATTTCATTTTCATTCCCCCTTTTTTTAAAAAATAAATTAAGATTTATCAAAAATACATTATTTTTTGTATTTGTTTTTTGGTAAATCTTAATTTAAGTTTATATTTGCAAAAAATAATATACAATAAAAAATCTAAAAAAATGTGAATTACAATTACACTTTATCAAAATTATATATGCAATATGTATTGTTTGTCTTTATTTATATTGTGATTCTTAGTTAGTTATGGTATTCTATTATGGTATTCTATATTAAAAGATGGTCTTGTAAGTGAGGTGTTTGTTATGTTAAATTTAGATTTTGTTGGACCTCACGGCATTACTGATACTTATGGTGGATGATTTCATGTTTATGCATTTGCTATTATGTCAGGTATTTTTGCTTCAATTATTGCTTCTTGAGTAAAATTTAAACGTTATCGTGTTCCTACTGATTCTTTAGCATGATCAATAATATTTATTATTCCTGCTTCATTATTTGGTGCTAGTTTTCTTGGTAAGGATGATCCTGATAAGTCAATTAGTTTTTTTGAAAAATTTGCATTTTGAAAACCAGGGATGTCTATTCATGGTGGTGTTTTATTTGGCATTATTGCTGGTGCAATTATTTTTTACTTTGTTGGTCGTAAGTATAAAATATCATTATGAATATATGGCGATTTAATTATTCCTAATATTTTATTAGGGCAGATATTAGGACGTTGAGGTAATTTCTTTAATCATGAATTACTTGGTAACGTTGTAAGTTATGATTCATTATCATGATTACCTGCTTTTATTCGTGATAATTGTTTTAAATTAATTGGTGGACCAAGTGGTAATCCCGAAACGATTAATGGTGAAATTGTTTATCGTGCACCAATATTTCTTTATGAATCAATTGCTAATTTAGGTTTATGATTAGCGATTACATTTATTGTTCCAAATCTTGGTAAATGATTTGGTAAAAAGCCATGAAAAGTGGAACCAGATAAGTTTCAATTTGATTTTAAAGATAATTTTAAATACTGAGGAAAAATAACTTTTAATCCAAAATATTGAAATAAAGTAAATCGTGACCCAAAGCATTTGACTTGAATTAAAATGTGAAATGAAGTTTACTATTATAATCAAGTACCAAAAAATGTAGTAAATAAAGCATTAGCAGAAGTCAAACCTTCTGGTAAGAAAATTAATGATTATATAAATAAAAGCAAAAAACTTTATGAAATAAATAATCCACATCATTATCGAATGATGCATGCAGGTGTTCAAATGGGACTTTATTTTTTTGGATGAAATTTAATTAGATTTATTTTAGAGTTACAGCGCCCACCAGAAGATTTATTTTTAATTAATCGTCCAATCCTTAATTATACAATTTTATTATTGATTACTTTCTTTGGTCTGTTTCTAGCAATATTTGCACAATTTGTTGCAGCAAAATATTTACGTAGCGAAGGATGAACATATGAAAAAGAATATTAATAATATTCTTTTTTATTATTAAAATAATTATTATAACAGAAAATAAGCTATTAAATAGATAATATTAATTAGATTTGGTGTTTTTGTTATAATATTTATATACTAATGTATGAGGTGAAATTAGTGTTAGCAGTAGTAAGTGATGATAGTAGTACTAATACCATTAAGTTTTTAGGTTTTGAGATTCCAATTACTACTTTTTTATATTCAATGGGTGGGTTAGCACTTTTGATTTTTCTGTTATTATTATCAATTTTATTAATAATGTATTTACGCAAAAGGATTTCTATTAAAGGATACTTAAGTTTAGAAGAAAAAGATTATCAATTTGAAGATAAAATTTTGGAAATTGAACATGAAATTGCCAAATTACAAAGAAAATTTTATTCAAGTAAACATATTTCTAAAAAGACAAAAAAATATTTTAACTAATTAAATGTAGGTGATGTATATGTCTAAAATAAAATTTAAATTATTTGATAAATTTTTTTCACAAAAAAATAGGTTATCAGATAAAGAAGATTATCAAAAATCAACTAATAATAACACTTATTTTAGCAATGTTGTACCACCAATTAATAAAAATAAAGAAAATATTCATAATTCTGATTTTAATGAAAACGATTATAATGAAAAAAAATATGATGGTAAAAATATACAAGTTACTAGTTCTTATATAATACCTTTACAAGAAAAAAAGACAGTGCCGATCAATGAAAACTTTACTAAAGAAAAAGATATGTATTATGATCAACCACAAACATTTAATACTATGGAAATAGTTAGTTATAAAAATAGTTTTAAAATTCCAAAACCAATTAGCAGAGAAATTAAATCAGAGAAGCTAAAACAATTGATTTTATTATTTATTGGTGTTATGACATTAATTATTGTTTCAACTTTTATTGGTTTATATTTTGGTATGATTAACATAAAAATTATTCCTCATCCTGTAATTACTATTCCATTAGCAATTATTGCTCTTACTATTATTTTGATTAATATTATTGAATTTGTGACATTAAGAAGAGAAGTGGATTTATATATTGAAAGAACACTAAAAGGATCGCTATTACCTCCTAATTTTATAATTAGAAATTATCGTAAAATTCATGCTAACTTGATAATTATTAATTGAATAAGTATTAGTAGTTATATTGTTCTTGGTATTATTATTGGCATTATGTTTTTGATTAGTGGTCAGAAATTAACTTTTATTATTCAAAAATGAACAGTTAATGTTCCTGATATTATTAAAGATGCAATAACATTAACAATTATTTTAGGTGTTATTTTCTTTATTCATATGATTAATATTGTTATTTTTAAATTTCGTAAACGTAATATTATAAGTTATTATGGCTATGAAATTATTAATCCACAAGAGTTAAATCAGTACAAAAAAAAGATAAATAGAATATGTATGATTATTACTATTGGTTTTACTGCTTTAATATTTTTTGCAATTGTTATTCCAATATTTGTATTAAAAAGAAGAAAGAAAAAGTAGTTATTATTTATAATATATATATATATAGTAATAATCATTTTTATAAGGTGTTAATTATGTCAAAAAATTTAAATAAATGAGGAAGAGAAACAATTACTTTCAATGAATTCCAAAATAAAAAATGTCAATTTAAAAGTTGTGAAGAAAATATTTTTAGTCATAGTTTAGATTTAAATTATTTTAAAAAAATGATTTCTGAACATTTAACAAATTTAAATAAATTAGAACAAGAACAAGAGTTATTTAAATTTAGTAACTCTATATATGCATCTGATTTTTGCAAAAATCATTTATTTGAAATATATTTTTCTTATTTAACTAAACTTAAGATTATTGATTTTTTAATTCCTTGTTCAAATAAAATAATAGAGTCATGATTTTTTGATTTTTTAATATATAATCAAACTAATGATGAATGATTAAGATGTTACCATGATAATAAAGGTATTGACATTTTAAAAACCTAGTTTAAAAAAATAATTCCTAATACATTTTTGAAACAACCAATTACCGAAAAATTTTCAAAAGTGCATAATATTGATAGTGAAATTAGATGATTTAATGAATCTACACATTATTTATCTATTCCTATAATTATAAGAAAGAATTATATTTTAAAAGAATATATAGGTACTACAAAAGAACAAGGTAGATTAAATGGCCCAGATTTTATTTTAGAAAATATAAATAATAAAAAAACATTAGGACTTGAAATTGTTGAATTAAATCCTGTGTTGTTTGTTTTTCCTAATGGAGTAAGAGATTTTGAAAAAGTTGGTAAAAAGTTAGATAAACAAATTAATGAACAAAAAGGTGGAAATTTTTATAGAAATTGAATTAATTTAATTAAAATAGTTGAAGATAAAATTAATAAGTGAAAAAAATTTCAAAAAACTGATGAAAAGGTAATTGGAATAATATTAAATAATTCAGTTCCCGATATTTGATATTATATTTTTGAAATATCTTTAAAATTTTCCAAATTTAATAATGAAATTGATTATTTTTTTATTCTTTAAAACAAAATTATTTTTTTTATTTTGAAATGATTATTTTAGTAAATTTATTTTTTATGAAAGCAATAAAAGAATTTTAGAAAACAATTATTAGTAGATGAAATTAATGATTATAGATTGACATATTATAATAAAAGTTACCTAATGGTAACTTTTATTATAATTAAATTTTTAAATATGATTACTTCCATAAGAAGGTAAATCAATTATTGCTCATTCATCTTCATCATTTATTGCTTCTTTTGCATCATCTAACATATCATATTCTTCTTCAACATTTTTGTTATTGTTATTATCTAATGTTATATTACATTCATATTTACTTATATTACTTGCTTCATTATTTACTAGATTGTTTGAGTCTAATGTAGTTTTTTCTTTATATTCATCTAAATATTTTTTTTCATTTTCATTTTTTTCTATTACTTTTATATTTAATTCTTGTTTTTTATTTTTGTAAAAATTTCATGAATAGTAACCAATTCCACCAGCAAGACACACTAATCCCACTGTAAGAGGATTATTTGGAAGTATTGATTTTAATAAATTAGAAAGTATTTCAGAATTAATTTCGCTCTCATTTGTGTTTAAAAATTTCATTTTTATGTTCCTTTCAAATCAAAATAAAAACCTATTTATTTACAAAAATAAATAGGATAAAAACTTATATTAAATTTTTACTAAATAAATATAGCATAATTTATATATTAATTGTTAATAAGTTATTTAAAATTTTTATAAAAAAGCATATATCCAAAAAAATATTGACTTTCGCGTTAAAGTTATATATATTACAAAATAGTATTTGAATAAAGTTAATAAATTATATATAGAGGAAGATATAAGATGCCATCAAAATTAGTAATCATGGAATCTCCAGTTAAAAGTAAAGCAGTACAATCATATTTAGGTAATGATTATTTAGTGTTATCTTCGGATGGACACATTCGTAATTTAGCAATTAAAGGTCAATATGGTTTGGGAATTGATTTAGAAACTTTTGAACCAATTTACAAAATTGATCGCAAAAAAATGCCAAAGGTAAAAGAATTAAAAAGTAAATTAAAAAGTATTACTCATGTTTATCTAGCAACCGATCATGATCGCGAAGGAGAAGCAATTGCTTATCATTTAGATCAAGTATTAGCAACAAGTAATATATCATCACGAATAACTTTTAATGAAATTACTAAAGATGCAATTTTAACAGCATTTAAATCTCCACATAGTATTGATTTATCATTAGTTCGTAGTCAAGAAGCAAGAAGAATGGTTGATCGTATCATTGGTTTTCGCTTAAGTAATCTATTACAAAAAAAGATCGGTTCACGTAGTGCAGGGAGAGTGCAATCAGTAGCATTAAAATTAATAGCAACAAGAGAACGTGAAATTACTAATTTTATTAGTAAAGAATTTTGAACAATTAATAGTACTTATCAAAAAAAAATAATATTAAATTGTGAAAAATATAAAGAAGAACTGTTAGTTATTAATAATGAACAAGAAGCAGTTGCTATTAAAAATGCATTAAGTGATAGTTATCAAGTAATTTCTGTTACTGAACAAAATCGTAAGCGTAATTCATTAAATCCATTTACTACTAGTAGTTTATTACAAGCAGCATCAACGCAATTAAATTTTAGTACTGCTAAAACAACGCTTATTGCTCAGCAATTGTATGAAGGAATTGATGTTAATGGAACACTTATCGGATTTATTAGTTATCCTCGTACTGATTCAATACGTTTAAATGATAAATTTATTGAAAATGCCAAAACATTAATTGTTAATGAATATGGTGAACAATATCTTGGGCAGAAGAAAGAACAGACTAATAAAAAAAATGTGCAAGATGCTCATGAAGCAATCAGACCAACTGATTTAACAATGAATAATAAACGTGCTATTGATTTTTTAAATAAAGATCAATTAAAACTTTATAATTTAATTTATTTTCGTGCCTTTAGTTCATTAATGGCACCAGCACAATTAATTAGTACTACTGTTTTATTTAAAAATAATGATTATCAATTTCGTTTAATAGGACAACAAATCAAGTTTAAAGGATTTTTAACGCTTGATATAGAAAGTCTTGAAAATGAAGAACTTTTAGTTTTACCAAAATTTGAAAAAAATCAAATTATTAAAGTTGAGTCAGTAAATTTACAGCAACACTTTACTAAACCAAAACCAAGATACACAGAAGCTAAATTAATTAAAACATTAGAAGAACTAGGAATTGGTCGACCATCAACTTATAATCCAATTATGAACACTATTAAAGAACGCGGTTATGTTATTATTGAAAATAAGTCTTTTAAAGCTACTGAGAAAGGTCTTTTAACTAATGATAAACTTCAAGAGTTTTTTTATGATATTATTAATGAGACATATACTTCACAAGTTGAAACTCAATTAGATCAAATTGCTCATGGTAATTTTGATATGCATCAAGTAGTAAAAGACTTTTGAGTTAAGTTTGAACCAAGGATTGATGATGCTTTTGATAAAATGACTGAGTTTAAAATTAAACCAGTTTTATTAGATCAAGATTGTCCACTTTGTGGTGCCCCACTTGTGCAAAGAACAGGAAGATATGGTAAATTTAACGGTTGTTCAGCATTTCCAAAATGTCGATATATTCAAAAACAATTAGAAAAAATTAAACCTTGTTTAGTATGTACAGATGGTTGAATGGTTGTTAAATCTTCAAAACAAAATCGAAAATTTTTAGCATGTACTAATTATCCAAATTGTAAACATGTTGAAAAGTATCAAGAAATAGCTTCTGATAAAGAAGTAAAGTAGGTGAAACGCATGTTAAAAGATTATATATTATTAATAGATAAACCTTCATTTATGACATCACAAGATTGTCTTGTTGTTATTAAAAAACGTTTGAAATTAAATAAAATTGGTCATACAGGTACGTTAGATCCTTTAGCAACAGGACTAATGGTAGTACTTGTGAATGAAGCAACCAAAATTAGTGATTTTATTTTAAAAAGTGATAAAGTTTACATTGCAAAAATGCAACTATTTTTAAAAACCGACACCGGCGATATTACTGGTAAAATTATTGAATCAAAACCACATCTTGATTTAAAAGAATCAGAAATTGTTAAAGCACTTGAATTTTATAATAATCGTCAATATGAGCAAATAATTCCTGCTTATGCAGCAGTTAAAATTAATGGTAAAAAACTTTATGAATATGCTCGCGAGAATATTCCTGTTGAATTACCAAAACGTAAGGTTTATATTAAATCTTTAAAATTAATTAGTTTTAATAATGATTTAGTTACTTTTGAAGTAGTATGTTCAAAAGGAACTTATGTTCGAGCTTTGGTTACTGACATTGCTAGAATTTTACATACATCAGCAACTTTAACTTATTTGAGAAGAATTCATCAATCGGGTTTTGATTTAAGTAATGCCTTAAATTTAGATGTTATCAATGAAGAAACAGTTAGTAAAAATCATATTAGTATTTATGATGGTGTTAAAAATATTATGCCAGCGATTGTTGTTGATAATAGTAAAAGTGTTATTGATGGTAAACCTTTAGTTATTGATAGTACTAATGAGCCATATGTTTTAGTTGTTAATTCTGAACATTTGCCATTAGCTATTTATCGTAATCAAAAAAATAATTTATACGTAAGCCAACGAGGTTTTAAATGTAATGAAGATATTAAAATTGAAAAATCTAAATATTCAAAATCAAAAATTGATGTCTAAACCAATTATTGCTTGTTGAGGATTTTTTGATGGTATTCATCAAGGTCATCAAGCCTTATTTAAACAATTATTAGTTAATTCAACAATAAATAATTATCAAACATGTATTATTAGTTTTGATAGAAAACCACAAAGTGTAATTAGTAATAAAAATAATGAGGTTTTATTAAGTAATGAAGATAAAATTAAAACAATTGCTAAATATAATTTTGATTATTATTGGGAAATTAAGTTTAGTAAAGAAATAGCAACACTTTCACCAGAGCAATTTATTTCGTGATTATTGGCAAATAATGTTAAAGCAGTAGTTGTTAATCCAAATATTAGGTTTGGTTATCAAGGGCAAGGTAATATTAAAACATTACAACAATCTTCATTACAAGTTTATCTTTGTAATGATATTATTGTTAATAATAACAAAGTTTCTTCAACTTATATTAAACAACTTTTACAAAATAAAGATATTAGTAGTGCTAATCTTTGTTTACAACAAGAGTCATATACAATTAGTGGTAAAGTAGTTCATGGTATTAAAGAGGCTAGAACGATTAATTTTCCAACTGCTAATTTATCGTTATTAACAAACTATGCACTACCAGGTCTTGCTACTTATATTACGCTTACTGAAGTAGATAATAAATGATATCAAAGTATGACAGTAATTATGTTACGTAATAATAAGCCGTTAGTTGAAACTTACTTATTAAACTTTAATCAAGATTTATATGGAAAAATCATTAAAGTTAGATTTTTAGATTTTCTTCGTGATAATTTAAAATTTACTAATTTAGATGATTTAAAAAAACAAGTGGATAAAGATTTAATAGAAACAATTAAATATTTTGCTAATTCTAGTAGTAAATTATTAAAGCCATAATAATTGTGATATTCTTTATATTTACAATAATTATTAAACATTATAAATACTATTTATTAAAAACTATTTCCAGTAAAATTAAATTTTATTGTATATGCTAATGAAAAATAAAAAAGAAAAAAGGGAGTAAATAAATAATGAAATATTGAGTAAAAGAATTTATAAATCAAATAAAAGATAATAATGAAATTTGTGCAAACTGTGATTATAAAGAAAATTTACATAAAAATATTACTTCAAATGATAATTGTCAAATTGTAAATGATGAAACAATGCCATTGTTACAAGAACACACTTCAAATAATAAATGTATAGTTATTGAAATAGAATCAAACATTTCAGCTGTTAATAATATAGTAGAAATAAATTTACAAGGAAAACAAATTGAACAAAAAAAACAGACTACTAATAAATTACCTAATTATGGTTCAATTTGTTAAGAAGTTAAAACTACATAATCAGACTTAAAATGATGAATTATTTAAATAACTTATTTTAATAGATTAGTTAATTTACTTTCACTAATTTCTTTATATATATTTAAATTAGTTTGTTCGTATAAATAACAAGCTCAATAATATCAAATTAAATTTTGATAATTCATTCATTTTTTGACAATAATTGTTTGTTCATTATTTAAATTAAAACAATTAAATCAAGTATTAATTTCGGTTTCAGAAGTTAAACTTTCAGAAGCAAAAGAGGCAATATCAAATAATTCATCATTTCAACAGGCAAAATCTCAATCAATTAAATATCAGCAATTATTTTTTTTAACAAAATTATTTAATGTTAAATCATTATGAGATAAAACAATTGTTGTTGGTTGATAAGTAGCAATTCATTTGATTACCTCACTGGTTATTTTTTCTAAGCAAGGATTACTAGTAGTTAAATTACAGTATAAATTAAGTTGTTCTAAGCCTTTTCAAGTTTTAATTAATGATTTATTATCAAATTTAATATTATGTAGTTGTTTTACCAATGATGAAATTTGTTCTAATATTTGTTTATTAATTATTTGTTCGCTTAAATTAATTAAATTATGATAATATGGCATTAAGGTTAATAGTTTATTATTATTAATATTGACTTCATTAATAGGTAATGTAATTTTTTTTGATTTAATTAATTTAATAACATTAATTTGATTTGTAAAATTCAAAAAAGGTTGCAAAATATCTTTAGATTGTTTTAAAAAAAAATGTTTATTTACTAAAAATAAGTCATTGGTTAAACCCTTTGTTTTTAATAGTTCTAATTGATATGGTGGTTTAATAGTTTTAAATTTCAAAATGACACCTCTATTTTGCTTGTATTGTCCGTAATAAAATTATACAATTTATTAAATAAAAATTATTGAAAGTAAGTGATAGTATGTTAAAAAAAGGTTATATTCATATTTATAAAGGTGAAGGAAGAGGTAAAACCTCAATTCTTAATGGTATGGTAATTAGAGCATTGGGTAATAATCTTAATGTTAGTTACTTACGTTTTTTAAAAAATCGTCCTTCTGGTGAAATTAATTTTTTAAAACAAAATACTAAACTTAAAATTGAAAGTTTTTATGAATCTTCGCAAAAATTTTTTTGAGAAATGGATGAAGAAGAAAAAAATAAATTAAAACAAGAAACTAATTATGGTCTTACTAGATTAAAACTGTTAAGTCAAAGTGATAATACTGATCTTATTGTTGTTGATGAGATTTTAGGGTGTATTCAAAATAATTTGATTAAAGAACAAGACTTAATTGAAATTTTAAAAAATAAAAAAAGATATATTGAAATTGCATTATCTGGTAGATATGCATCTTTTGTCTTAGAGCAATGTGCTAATTTAATTAGTGAAGTTAAATCAATTAAACATTATTTTGAACAAGGTCAAATTGCTCGTGAAGGGATTGATTATTAATGACTGCTAAAACCTTATGGTTTGCATCTAATAATATCGGTAAAATTAATGAATTAAAGAGTATATTACAAACAAAGGGATATAATGTCAAATCAATGTTAGATCTTAATTCTCCTCTTGAAATTAATGAAACAGGTACATCATTTATTGAAAATGCAATTTTAAAAGCAACAACACTTGCAAAATTAGTGAATGGTCCTGTTATTGCTGATGATTCAGGATTAGAAATATTGGCTTTAAATAATTTTCCTGGTATTAACTCAGCACGATGAAAGGGAGAAATGTCCTATCATGATGTGCAATGTTAGACATTTTAGAACAAATGGAAGGTGAAACTAATCGTGCAGCAGTATTTATTTCTGCTATTGCTTATGTTGATTTTGATCATAAGATTACTAAAGCATTTATTGGTAAACTTGAAGGTGAAATCACTACTGAGATAAAAGGTAATGATGGTTTTGGTTACGATCAAATATTTTATGTTCCAGTAGTACATGCTACTTTAGGTGAATTGTCATTAGCAAATAAAAATAAAATTTCTCATCGTAATTCAGCAATTGAGCAATTATTAACATTTTTACAAGAAGAAAATTAGATAGTTAAAATGAAAATAAAAAGGATGATTTAATTTTGTCATAATCATTAACAGATTCATAATTACCATTATTAACTGGTAATAACAATAATATTAAACTCCTATTTGAAAATCAGGAATAAAACCATTTAGTTTAATTAGTTTATCATGAACAGTTTCAATAATTATGTCACCAATTGTGGCAATAACTAACTATTGAAAAAATACTACCAAATTTGAATTTGTAAATGGATGAAATGACTTTATTATGAGACCCACTACTTTTATTAGTAGTGAATTAATTAATTCTTTTTTATAGTTTTTCTTTTTTAAAGATTAATTTTTGTTTAGAAACTATTTTAAATAATAGTTTAAGTAAAATAGATAAATTAAAAAAATTTAGTAAAGATACTATGTTAGTTATATCATTTTAGTAATAGTTTACTTGCTTATTTTTTAGTGATATTTTTAAAAAATGAAAGAATGGTTTTATATAAAAAAATAACGCAAAATGAAGTTGATTCATTTATAAGAAGTAGTTGTTATTGGATTTACTAGAACATATAATACTTTTGGTAGTGCTGAACTTTAATATTAAAACATAGTATTAGTTATGATAGTTTTTTTAATATTCAAGAAATAATAGAAAATGCTGAACGAGAGGCTACTATTAATAGTAGTCAAAAATTTAATTTTATTTCAATATAAGTTATTTTAAATTGATTTTTAAAAAGATTGTAACTTAAAAGTTACAATCTTTTTTTACATTTTTGGTAAATTTGGCTTAAATTCAGTTGTTGTTGATTGATTTTGCGAATCCATGGTGTTAATTTTTGTGATTACTTGTTTTGGTCAAAATACTTCTTTTTGTTCTTTTGTAAAGAGTTCAATTTGTTCTTTGGTGAATGCGGGTATTTGTTCACTTGTAAAACTTGGTATTTGTTCAGGTAATAATGCTTGTATTTGATTTTCTGTTAGTACTTGTATTTGTTCTGTTGTAAAAGCAGAGATTTGTCAAAATGTAAATTGTTCAATTTGATGTGGCATTAATGCGGGTATTTGTTCACTTGTGAGTGCTTGTATTTGTTGAAGTGTAAAACTTTTTATTTGTTCTGCTGTAAATGTTTTAATTTGTCAATTTGTTAATCATTTTATTTGTTTTGTTGATAATCTTTGTATTTGTTCAGTTGTGAGTGTTGATACCAATATATTTGTGCTTCTTTTTTTATGTCTATTTTTGTTTTTAGTTGTTGTTAATGGCGTTGTTATTTGTTGTCTTAACTTTTTTCCTCATTCTTGTGATTTTAAAAAATTTTGATATGTTTGTTCAACTTTATTTTTGTATTCTTGAATAGAATTTTTTCAAGTAATATTTTTTATATTAGTAGGATCTGTACTGTTAGTATTAAAAGTTACCAATTCACTGGTATTATTAATAAGTAAATCATTCATTTTAGATACCTCTTTTTAACTATAAAACTCATTACTTTAAAAAAAGTAATGAGTTAGAAATGTTTAGAATTATTGATATTTTTACTAAATCTGCTTATCTACTAAAATTTTAGCACCTTATAAATAAAATACAATAAAAAATAAACACGTATTTTAGTTATATCAATTTATAAAAAATGGAATAAAAAATATTAAGAAATAAAAAAGTAAAAGAAGATATATAATTATCTTCTTTTAAAAATTATATAGTTTTTTTAGCAGCAGTTTTTAATAGATTACCTGTGATTAAAGCTGTTAGTTGATCAAAAAACTGATTTGGACCATCAATAGTTCCTCATTCTTGACCAACAGTTATTAGTTTACCTTTATTAACAATAAAAACAATTGGTAAAGTTTTAAATGCTCTTTCTTTATCAACAGGATTTTGAATTTCCTTGACACCTGAATCAGCAACAGGTGCTGAACTATTATCAGAAATTTTATGGTCAAGTAGTCAATGATAAATTTGTTGTTGTCAACTAATTTTTTTATCATTTCAAAATTGGTTAACAATATCACTACTAGGGTTGGCATAAGGAGATTTTTCATAAATTTTAATATCAATAGTCCCATTAGTAGTAACACTGTTTATTTCAGTTTTCTTTTCTGTTAATCAGTTATCTCATTTACTTGGTACATTATTATTTTTGATTTGCATTGTGTGTAAACCGTCAATAATTTGCTTAGAAAGTGGATTATCAGCAGCACCAAGGATACCAAAAAAAGCATACCCACTATTAACATCACTAATAAATTCTTGATATTTTGAATCATCTGTACAAGCACTAACTTGTAAACTGGTTGTTGTGCCTATTATTAAGGCTGCTATTAGTCCAAATTTTTTACGCATTTATTTTCATCACCTTCAATATAATATCATAAAGTTATATGAGTAATAAATTAATAATTAAATATAACGTACTAAGTATACTATGTTATAATCTTAATAACAATATAAAAATCAAAAGGAGTAGTTTTTTTTTATATGGACAGTAATTGGTATATTTATTTAATAATATTGCTAGTTTTATTATTTTTAAGTGGTTTTTATTCATCTGCTGAAACATCATTAACTTCTTTAAATGTTATAAGAATTAAATCTATTGGTAAATTACGTAGTAAGAAAAGTCGTCGTGCTAATATTGTATTTAAGTTAGTTAAAAATTATAATGTAACTTTAACAACAATTTTACTTGGTAACACAGTAATTAATGTTGGAATTGGTACTTTAAGTACCATATTATTTATTGATTCTTTTCATGTTTCTCCTACTTATGGTCCTTTAATATCAACTTTAGTTTCGGCAATTGTTGTTTTAATTATTGGTGAAATTATACCTAAAAGTGTTGCAAAATTACATCCTGAGACAATAGCTTTAAATTATGCATATATTTTGTATATTCTTAATATTATTTTTTATCCAATAACTTTTATTGTTACTTTATTTCAATTTAAAAGTAAAAAACCAACAAGTTCTGAACAAGAACTTATTGAACTGATTTCAATAATTGAAAGAGAAGGAGTTCTTGAAAAAGCAGAACGTGATTTAATTGAATCTGCAATTAAATTTGATGAAAAATCAGTTTTTCAAGCTATGCATCCCAAAAGTAAAATTAAATATATTTATGATGATACGCCACCTAAAGTTATTAAACATCTATATTTAGAAGAAAAATATAGTAGAATTCCTGTTTTAGATCATGTTAATCAAAATGTAATTGGTATTTTAAATATTAAAGAATTTATTATTAATATGTTAGAAAATGAAAATCCAGATTTATTACAATTAATGTTACCAGCAATTTTTATTTCTAAGCGTACTAAGTTAAATGAAGCATTGGAAATTTTACAAACCGAAAGAATGCATATGGCTATTGTCTGCAATAATAAAGATAAAAAAGATTTTAATGGTATTATTACACTTGAAGATATTCTTGAAGAATTAGTTGGTGAAATTTATGATGAAACTGATGAAATTGGATTGATACAAGAAATAGGAACACATAAGTTTCGTGTTGATGGTTCTTCAAAACTTGAAGTATTATTTAAACGTTATTTAAAAAGAAAACCTCCAAATTATAATAAACAAACTGTCCAAGAATGATATATGTTTAAAACAAAAGTAAAGAAAGTAAGGAAAAATAGCCCACTTTTAAAATTTCGAAATTTTTCATTTAAAGTTATAAAGGTTCGCAAAGAATTTGCTGTTTTTGAAGTTGAAATTTTTACTAATAAAAAAATTAAAAATAAATGAGAGTAGTTAGTGCAGTATTTTTATTTAAATGCTACAATGTAAAATCATAATTATAATTATGATATGAAGGGGAGGTTAATTATGAAAAAAGGTATTAAATTAGTAACTATGATTACAACATTAAATCTTGTAACAGTTAATGGTTTAATGTTAACGTTTTCTCCAGACAGTGATCATTATGTCTATTTAAATAAGCATGATGCTAATGCTAGTTTATTAAAATGAAAACTTTCACCAGAAGATGCAAAGATGGTAAAAAAATATGAATATAAAATCCATCAAATGGCAAGTAAAGAAAGTATTGATGAATTTAATAACTTGTATGATAATAATAAAAGTGATGTAATTTGAAGTAATTATGATAGTTTACAATATGATTTAACTCATACTAAAATTGGTGGTAAAACCATTGATGTTAATTGAGTTGAAATGTATAAAAAAGCTGGTTTAAATAATGAACAATTACAATTAGCAGAGCAACAACAATTACGTTTTTATAATATTTTTGCTAAAGTTTTTCATAAAAACACTGTTATTAAACTAATTCAAAAAGTAGCACCAGTTGCTGTAAGTGATAGCACAGTAGCATGAACTGCTTTTAATTCAGAAGCTGATAATCAACGTATGGGTTATGGTCCTGAATTTGCAAATATTAATTTAATTGATCAACAATTTCAAGAGGGATTTTGATCTTCAGATCAAATAATTAGTGTTACAACTCACGAATATGGTCATGTTTTAAGTAATTTTATTGGTTTAAGTGCTGATGAAAGAAATTCATTTAATGCTAATTGAAAGTGACCAGATAGCAGTTATAGTGATATTAATACTAATATGACATCAGTTTCTCATAAACTAACCGTTAACAATGATAACAAACAAATTTATGATCGTACTTGATATTTAATTGATTATTTAGGTCAACAAGCAAAATTAACTAATATTAAGCAAAAATTATTATTTGGTTTAATAACAGTTAATAGTAATTATGGTCGTAGTGCCTGATTTAATGGTAAATATAATATAAATCTTGATGATGAATTTTTTGCCGAAAGTTTTGCTAGGTGAATTTTAACGCCCCAGAATCAGCGTGATTGAGGATGAGAATTAGAAAATAGTTTTTTCTTACATTATTTACCAACGGTTTTATAGCATTTTACTAGTTAAAAAGGAGAATTATTTTTCCTTTTTTATTATTTGGTATAATAAATTTAATAAAAGAATTGAGGAAAGTAGGTAATTTTATGTTTGGCAAAAATATCCATGATCATGAATCACAGCAAAAAAGTTGTTTAAAATGTCAGTATGAAAAACTTTTTAAAACAGGTAAAATATTATTTGATGAATGAGATAAACAACCACCAGCACCTGCTCAATTACTTAAAATAAAAAAGCAATTAAATGAATTAAAAATTAAAATTGAAGAACAAAAAAATGATTCGGAATTAAAGTTTTGTGCCAATCACCCAGAAATTTTTGACTTCTTGCCTTTAGAAGTTTTATAGTTTTTTTGTATTAATAGTATTAAAATATTTATATTTACTAGAAATTAATGCCCTATTGTTTTAAAAAATAAAACAATAGGTTTTTTTATTTTAGTATATTAAATTTATGCTGAGTTATACTTGTAAGTGCAAGTAAATAAAATTGCAAAAAATTCTCATATAAAAATTTCATAATGCTAAATTTAGTTTAGAAAAAAGTAAGGAGTTTTTATATGAGTTATAAACATCTTGGCATAGATGAAAGGATTTATATTGAGAATCAATTGAAATTTAAATTTAAAATTAGTGAAATAGCTAAAAATCTTAATCGAAGTATTAGTACTATTATTCGAGAAATTAATAGAAATAAAGATAATAATCATTATTTTTCATTAATTGCACAAAATAAAGCTGAAAATCGAAAACAATCACATATTAGTTTTCATAAGTTTAAAAATAAGAATTTAGTAAAATATGTACAACAAAAATTACTATTAGGTTGATCACCTGAACAAATTTATGGCAGAATTAAAAATTTTCATAAAGAGTGAGTTATTAGTTTTAAAACAATTTATACTTGAATTTATTTTGGAATGCTTGATAAAGTTACTAGTAAAAATTTAAGAAGAAAAGGTAAAAAACGAAAATCTAAAGAAAATCGTGGCAAGTTTAATGGTAAATCAATTAAAGAACGAGATATAAATGTTAATGATCGTATAACACTTGGTCATTGAGAAGGAGATACTATAGTATCATCACGAGGTAAAAGCAAATCATGTTTAATAACTTTAGTTGAAAGAGTATCACGATTTACTTTAGCAATATTAGTTAAAAACAGAACTACTAAAGTTATTAATAAAAATGTTAGTTATTATTTATCAATTCTTCCTAAAAACATTGTTAAAACTATTACTTTTGATCGTGGCAAAGAATTTTCAAATTGACAACAACTTGAAAAAAATTTAGATATAAAAATTTATTTTGCCAATCCATATTCACCTTGACAAAGAGGTACTAATGAAAATACTAATGGTTTAATTAGAGAAAAATTTCCTAAAAAATTTATTTTTTCAAAAACTAATAAAAATGAAGTTCATAAATTTATATTGTCTTTAAACCAAAGACCAAGAAAAATACTAAATTATCTTTCACCAATCGAATATTTGGATAGAAAAATAATTTAGTTGCACTTACCTTTACAATTTAGCTTATAAAAAAACTTTTTTAAATAAAAACCTATTTACTTTAAAAATAAAGTAAATAGGTTAAAAACTTATATTAATTTTTAAAAACTATATCATATTACAAATATAGAAATAATAGTTAATATATTTTCATTCCTATTAAATATAAATTTCACTTTCTTCATAAAGATTTAATAATTTTGATAAATGATCACCAACTCCACCCTCATCATTAGTTTTAGTAGTAATATCATTGGCAATACTTTTAATAACAATATTACCATTTTTCATTGCTACACCATAGCCAACTTCCATCAACATTTCTTTATCATTAATTTCATCACCATAAGCAATAACATCTCTAATATCAACATTATAATATTGAGCCAAAATGCGAGCTGTCATTCCTTTATCAATAAATTTACTTGAAATTTCAAAGATTAGTTTATTATTATCATAGCGATTTCAAGTATTTACCTTAATTGAGTTTGAATATTTTTCTAAGTCACGATATACTTGATCAAGATTAGTATTTTCTTTAAATTCAATTAAAATGGCATTAGCGCTCCCTTTTCAATCACGAATTAATTTACTAATTGTAAAAGTATCATTCTCAATAGTATCTAAATGAAAATAAGTTTCAAAGAAATCATCTTTTTTTCAACATACTGCTTTGTTGTAATATTCAATAACCGCGTTTTCAATTTGTTGAAAAATATAGTCTTCATTTAAAATATGTTTAACAATTGTTTCAGAAATTGGAAAAACTAATCGTTTGAATTTTTTGATTTTTGGATCATGAATATGCCCACCATTAAAATTGCATAGTAATGTATTAAGACCTAATTCACGATAAAATTTAATTGATCCACGATAAGGTCGACCAGTGACAATACAAACAATATGACCTTGTTTTTGAGCATCAATTAGTGCTTTTTTAGTATTAATATGAATTTCTCGACCACCACTTTTTAATAGAGTACCATCTAAATCAACTAGGATTAAATGTTTTTGTTTTTTATTGTATAAAGACATTATCTCTTCCTCCTATCTTTCTTTCTCGATAAAATTAATACCCATTGTGTTTTGAACAAAGTTTAATTTTTTAGTAGCAATATTATTAGCAAAATTTGCACCTTCTTCTAAATATTTTGCTAATTGTGATGATTTTTCGTTAATAAATTCTTGGTGTTTTTTTTGCATTGGTTCTAATAAATCATTTATTACTTTAATTACTTCTTCTTTTAAAAAACCATAATTGTGATTGCTGAAGTATTGTTCACAAGTTTTGATATCTTTTTTAGTAATGCTAGCATAAATAGTTAATAAATTACTAACTCCAGGCTTATGTTCTGGATCAAATTTAATAATATTTTCTGAATCAGTAACTGCTTTTTTAATTTTATTGGTAACTTCTTGTTTGCTATCGCTTAAAAAAATAGTATTTTTTAGATTAGTATCAGATTTTGACATTTTTTTTTCAGGTTCTTGTAAACTCATAATTTTCTGTGCTTGTTTATCAATAATGATTTTAGGAATTTTGAATAAATCAGTTTTATAATTGTTATTCATTCTTGTTGCTAAAGTTTTTGTCAATTCTAAATGTTGAGTTTGATCAACACCAACTGGCACAAAATCAGCGTCATATAGTAAAATATCAGCAGCCATTAATGCTGGATATGTAAGAATACCTGTTGGAATACTAATCGTTTTATTTTGTTGATTTGTCATTTTTTGACTTTTATCTTTAAATTGTGTCATTCGTTCTAATTCACCGACATAACTATTACATAATAATATATATCCTAATTGACTATGGGCTAAAACATCAGATTGAATAAAAATATGAGATTTATTTGGTATAATACCAGCAGCAAAATATCAAGCGGCAATATCTTTAATATTATCTCTTAATTCTTGTGCTTTTATTGGTAGTGTTAATCCATGTAAATTTGCAACAAATATTAAGAGTTCATGTTCTTCTTGCAATTTTAAAAAATTATTAATTGCTCCCAAGTAGTTACCAAGAGTTAATTTTCCAGTGCTAGTTATTCCGGATATAATACGAGCCATATATTTTGCTTCCTCCAAATTATTTTTTTAATATAATTAATTATCAATGATAAAGTTAAATAATTCAATTAATTATATTAAAATTTGTTTGATTTTGATATAATAAAAACATAAATTAAAAATAGTTTTTGACCCATAGCTTTTATTTTTTAAGAGTAATGGGTTTTTTACTTTATAAAGGAGTTTTTTTATGTTATTTGGAGAAGAAAAATATAAGGATGATTTACAAAAATATTTAAAGAAAATAAAAGATCGAAACAATGTGAAAGAATATCTTCAAACTCTTGGGTTAAAACTTGAGGAATTAGAAATCAAGAAACAAAATATTGCCGAAAAACAAGCAAGTTTTGAATCTGAAAGAAAACAACTAGAAGATATATTGAAGAAAGCTGAAAGTCAATTAAGAAATATCAAAGATAGTGAAGATAAAAAAATATTTATTGAACAATATGTTAATCAGATGACTGATAAATTAAAAGCAGTTAATGAAAATATATATACTTTAGAAGTTGAAAGTAAAGAAACTAGTAAAGATATAAAAAACAGAAATCTAGACAGAGTAGATAACAGAAGAACCTTAGAAAGAATTAGAAATGAATTATTGAAATTAGATGATAATCAATTTAACTGATTATCTATTACAAATGAATTAGAAAGTAATAATATACCCGCATTAATGCCATATCAAATTGAACACTAGGTAATGGTGAATATGGAAAATATTTTACAAGAACTATTATTGATAAAAATAAAATTAATAATGCTTTAAATTTATATGGTTCTAATAAATCTCAATTATTTTCTAAATTACAATTTTATAAAGAAATTTTACAAATTGATAATAATAGTGATTTTGAATTACAAATTGAAAGATTAGAAAAAAACAAGGAACAATTAACAACAGAGATTGATGTAAATAACGGTCAAATACAATCTATTTTTAATGATAATGAAACTTCTAAAGAACAATTAATCACAAAAATAGATGAAATAAATTTAAATATTAAAACATTAAATGACAAGATAGATGCAAAAACTAATTCAATTTCTCGTTTAGAAGAAGAAATTGAAAGTAATGATAAAGATATTAATTTAAAAGTAAAAGATTCTGAAAAATATTTTCTGAATCTTTTACTTTTACAAGATTGAAGAGATAGTAATTGACGTCGTGTTATTGCAATATTAACTTGGGACGGTAACAAAAACGGAGGATATAATTACTTTTAAACATTTCTTTCAAGTTATAGACAAGAAATAATTGTAATTATATGCAATTGTAGATAAATTTTACTACTAAATTAAATTAATTTCAATTAAAATACAAATATTGAAAAAATCAATAATAAAATTAATATTTATACACAACAAAAATTCTTATTAACTTTTAATTTAATAAGTTTTTAATATTTTAGCTAAATTGTAAAGGTAAGTGCAACTAAATTATTTTTCTATCCAAATATTCGATTGGTGAAAGATAATTTAGTATTTTTCTTGGTCTTTGGTTTAAAGACAATATAAATTTATGAACTTCATTTTTATTAGTTTTTGAAAAAATAAATTTTTTAGGAAATTTTTCTCTAATTAAACCATTAGTATTTTCATTAGTACCTCTTTGTCAAGGTGAATATGGATTGGCAAAATAAATTTTTATATCTAAATTTTTTTCAAGTTGTTGTCAATTTGAAAATTCTTTGCCACGATCAAAAGTAATAGTTTTAACAATGTTTTTAGGAAGAATTGATAAATAATAACTAACATTTTTATTAATAACTTTAGTAGTTCTGTTTTTAACTAATATTGCTAAAGTAAATCGTGATACTCTTTCAACTAAAGTTATTAAACATGATTTGCTTTTACCTCGTGATGATACTATAGTATCTCCTTCTCAATGACCAAGTGTTATACGATCATTAACATTTATATCTCGTTCTTTAATTGATTTACCATTAAACTTGCCACGATTTTCTTTAGATTTTCGTTTTTTACCTTTTCTTCTTAAATTTTTACTAGTAACTTTATCAAGCATTCCAAAATAAATTCAAGTATAAATTGTTTTAAAACTAATAACTCACTCTTTATGAAAATTTTTAATTCTGCCATAAATTTGTTCAGGTGATCAACCTAATAGTAATTTTTGTTGTACATATTTTACTAAATTCTTATTTTTAAACTTATGAAAACTAATATGTGATTGTTTTCGATTTTCAGCTTTATTTTGTGCAATTAATGAAAAATAATGATTATTATCTTTATTTCTATTAATTTCTCGAATAATAGTACTAATACTTCGATTAAGATTTTTAGCTATTTCACTAATTTTAAATTTAAATTTCAATTGATTCTCAATATAAATCCTTTCATCTATGCCAAGATGTTTATAACTCATATAAAAACTCCTTACTTTTTTCTAAACTAAATTTAGCATTATGAAATTTTTATATGAGAATTTTTTGCAATTTTATTTACTTGCACTTACAAGTATAACTCAGCAACAAGTTATATATAATTAATAGTATAAGGTCTCACAAAATAAACGCCTTTAATTTAGGTGTTATTTTGCATTTAAAAGCATACTTGTAAAAATAATCAAAAATAGTACAATTTATAAGTAAATTAAAAAAAAAGGAAGATTTAAATAAATGATGGAAGCAAAAGATTATGAAAAAATTATAGAAGATTTAAAGAAAGAAATAGAAACAGAAAAGAGAAAAATATCTTATTTTCAAAAGTATAAACAAAGATTAAAAATTTCAATTATTACTCATATTATTATAATATGTATATTTTTACCAATATTGATAATATTTAATAAATAATAAAGGAGAAATTTATATGAAAACATGAATAAAAACAAATTTAAATAAAATAACATTAGCATTAGCTCTAATTGGAGCAACAACTGGAACCATAGGACTAATTATGAGTGGGGTAATTACACATAATATAGGCACTCATGTTAAACACTATTTCAAACGAAATGGAGAAATAGTATATGGAACAACTACTATTTGAGTTGATACACATACAAGTAAAGACATTTTTATATTATATTTTGCTAATAATCCAGAACATACAGATGATATAAAATGAAATGGTAAATATCCAAATTGATATTTTAATTAATAATTTAAATTTCAATATTTATATAAGAAATATTTTCATTATATTTATCAAATAAATTAATTGTTTTTAAATTAATTTCTTTGTTATTAGTTATTAAAATTAAGTTATAATTTTCGGAACCAAATATCCCACTAATTTCAATCCGATTTAAGTTATTAATCGGATTTTCAATTTGTAATTCAAATTCACTATCATTATCAATTTTTGAAATTTCTTTATAAAATTCTAATTTTGAAAATAATTGAGATTTATTTGAACCATATAAGTTTAAAATATTTTCAATTTTATTATTATTAATGATTACTCTTGTAAAATATTTTCCATATTCACCATTACTTAATGTTCAATCAGCAGGAATTAATGATGGAATATTATTTGTCTCTAATTCATTAGTTATAGATAATCAATTAAATTGGTTATCATCTAGTTTAAATAATTCATTTTGACTAATATCATTATTTTTTAATTTAATATTACTAATATCTGTAAAATCAAAATACATCGATTTTAATATAACTTTTATATCTTTATATTTTCAACTATCATCCTTAGTAGAATGTATAGGATTTGATTTTAATTCAAAATAATATGGCAATAAAATTTTATTATCATCATTTAAACCGTTATTAATTGATAATGATGAATAAATATATTTCGATAACATAATAAATATTTGCTTAAATATTTTCATTTGTGGTAAATTTATATAATTTGGATAATCTAATTCTCATTTTTTAAATAAATTTGTAATAACTTCATCAGGTTTTTGTCCTTCAAATTTTGCACGTAATTTTGCAATATTATTTTTAGGTTTACCTTTTTCATCATATTCTGCACCATCAAAATTTCTATTATAATTATAGGTATAACTTAGCATATCTAATAACAGTTGTTGTAAACTATCAATTGGTGGTTTGTCACTTATTTCAAGTTCAACATCATCAAATTTATCATATGTTGCAATACTTGTATATTCTTTTCCAATTGGACCACTCTGAATTTTTCATACTTCTTTATCTTTAAGTTCTTTCTTTTCTTTTAATGGTCATTCTCCAAAAGAATAAGAACTTAAAAAATATCCTAATCAAGCATGTGTAACTCTTGCGTTTTTAATTATTTCTTTTCTTGTTTCTCTACCACCACCAATAGCAATTAAATCTAAAACTGATTTTTCTTGCCCGATAAATTGTTTTGCTAAATTTCATGGTAATATTTGTTCACTAAATCATTGTTGTAATATTCTAACTTTTGGTTGAGTTTCAATAGGCATTGATAATAGTGGAAATGCTATCTTGTCTTTAACAAATAATTTTGGGTATACTTTCATTATCAACTTCACCAAGTACCTTTATATTGTCAAAAATCATGCTTCTAGGGGCTTTAATTTTTAAATCAGTAACTTTTGTATCTTTATCTAATGGTTTTTGTAATTTAATAATAATTGGATAACCATCTCTTGTTTTAAAATCTTTAATTTTAATAATAGTAATACTTTTAGTACTTCTTGTTTTTGGATTTTGATAAGGTTGTGAATAGTTATTAATGATATATAAATTATCAATATTATTTTCATTTAATGGTTCATTTATACTAACTGCATATAATTTAAATTGATTTAATAAATTTATTTCTTGAAATATTAAATTTTTAATATCAGTCATACTATATTCAATTGTATTATCATTAATATTAGTACTTGCTCTTTGATTTAATTGCATAGTAAAATCAGATGTTTCAACAGCAGTAGTTTTTAATACTTTATCAATATCAATAAAACCTATTTTAATAGTATTTGCTGAAAATTTTAAACTATTATTTTCATTATTTTTAAATAAACGTTCAATTTCATAAATATATATTGTTCTTTTTTTAAATTCATCGTATGCTCTATTAATATCTGGGTCACTAGTAGCACCCATCATATTTGTAAAATCATAAGGAATATTATCAATTAAATAATCATTTTCTACTTCTGCTTGATTAAGTTTAGTCTGTTTCTGTGGAAACTTCGTTTGTGGTTTGTTGTTGTTTTCCATTGTTCTCTCCTATTAATTGGTTATTTTCGGGATTAAATAATTTTAATTTAACAGTTAAATTATTAATTTCTTGTTCATCATTAATATTAAATGTTTTACTATTTAATAAATCTTTATCCATACTTACTAATATTTGAATAAATTTAAGAATATCAATATTAAATTGTCATAATTTTTGTTCAATATAATTAATTGTTGAAATATTTACTGCTGTACTTTCCGGAACTGATTGTTGTGCAGATTTCTTTTGGCTTGGTATATGAATACCACAACGTTTAAATATTTCATTAACATTTCAATCGTATATATCAGTTAAATTTTTACCTTTAAAATTACTATTTGTCATATTGATATTTTCGTTTTGTTCATTATTATCTCCACCACTTTTAAATATGTAGTTTTTAGTAACTAATGTTCTTACTGCTTCTTCTAATGTTGATTGAACATTACCATAAGTTTGACTAAATATAAATTTAGGTGAATTTAAAATGCTATCTAAAACAATTTGCTCATAAATAACATCTAATGCTTTAATTTTATCCATTACTTTATCACAATCTGCTAACTCATTTGCTTTATTTCGTATAATTGCTATTGGTATATAATTAATATTTAGTGTTTGTTCTTGTAATAGATTAGGATTATTAATAAATGATTTAAAATCTAATGGAAATTGTTTTTTATTATCACTAATACTATAAATTGCACGATTAATTGTTACTTCTTCATTGTTTAATGTATAAACTTCAAATAGTCTTACTGTTTGTGCATTTTGTTCATAGTTATCATAAAAAATAGTACATTGAATTAATTTACCAGTAATATCATAAACTCTTTGTTGTATATCAACAACTTGAAAATATAATTCATCATTAGCAATATAAATTAAATAACCACTAATTCCTAATTTACTTAATTTAAAAATAGATTTTCAATTTTTTCTGTAAAATTCTTGTTGAATTAAGTATTGTTTAATAGTTTCATTATTTATTTCTAATGGAGCATTATATAAATTAGCGTTATTTTCTGCTACAAAATCAGTAAAATAAGTTTCATGATTAAAATCATTAAAACCAAAATAACTTAAAATAGAAGCATGTGTACTTTTATTTTTATTAGTTAAAAATTTTACTTTTTCATTTTGATTATCACTAATATTACTTTTATCTTTTCTAAAAAATCTACTTAACATAATATTCACCACCTTTTTAAAAGATTTGATTAATTTTTAATACAATTTTTACAATAATAAATATAATTAAACCAGCAACAGCAGAAGATAATAAAACTCCTATTAAACCTAAAATAATTTTTATAATTTTAAAAAACATAATCTTATTTCTGTAATTCTTCTAATTTTCATACATTACCTTTTAAATTACCTTTTCCAGTATAAATAGTAATCCATTTTGCATGTTGAACTGATAAAATTACTATATTAGCACTATCATTAAAAGTTTGTATTTGTATACCAGCAATTTTTTTATCAGTTATAATAAATTCTTGAATAGTATAAACTGGATTATATATACTTCAAGAATAATAAACTCTATAATGTTTATTCTCTTGAAAATCATAAGTAATTTGTCAATTATCTCATTTATTTTTTCTACTATATATGTCATAGCAGAAACCGTTCCCACCGCAATAATACTACCAGCAAGCACAGGAGCAATAACGGGTGCACCACCAGCTCTCCAATTATAATACCACTAATAGCAGCAGAAAGAACAGTAGTTGCAATAACTGTTTCAGATGGTGTTGGATTGTTTTTTAATTCAATATCTCAAATATTTTCTTCAATTTCATTAGTTTCTAAACTTCTTGAATTAATTTTTAATTTTGGTGTAATATCTATTTTAATAGTATCTTGTAATTCTTCTAATGAAAATATATTTCAATATTGTTTATTTCCTCCAATAATAATTAATTGTGCTTTTTCTATTAACAGTTCCTAATTTAATAATTAATGAAGCATCTTCATTATCAATTTTAGCTTTAACAAGCATATAATCTCCACCTATATGAGTAGAACTAGATTTAAATTCTATTTTTAGTTTTACACTTGTTTGATTAAAAGGTGGTTTATCTCATGTTATAAATACTCTATAATATTTATTAAAACTAAGAGCAAAATCTTCTCATGTACGATTATCAAAACTTTTACCTATTATTTTTCATACTTCTTTATCTTGTTTTTTATCAATATTTGATTTATTTTCATTAATAGTACCAGCAACTGTTTTATTAGTAGTTTCTAAATTAGGAATTTCTTGACTTATAGCATTTATTTGAAATGCAATAGGAAATTGTGATTTTGTATCTTCTAATTTTTTATCTACTTCTTCTTTTTTATAATAATCAGTTAAATCTGTAGTTCCACCAGTAGCACTAATTTTATTATTTTCATCAATTTTAATATTTTCACCAGCAATTAATTTATTTTGTTTTTTATCTAATAAATTATTAGTTTCTAGTTTTGTATAATAATCACGTTCAGTACCTTCTTCCGATATAAATTCAGTTGGTGTTCTAGTTCCTTGATATTGATATATTTTAGAAATAAATGTTGAATAATATGTTCCGGGTGTACCACTAGCGCGAATTTTATAATTACTGCAAGTTAAATATAATCTAATATTATTAGTTTTATCTGAATAAAAAGTATCTAATAGAGTATATGATTTTATTGCATATTCTTCATTTAATTTAAATATAGATTTTCTAGTATATTTATATTTATAAATATCACTCTCATAAGTATAACCTCATATTACTAATATTTCTTTATTTAAATTATCAGTTGAAAGTTCATTAGATATCTCTTTTCATAATGGACTAGTTTCAATATTAAATCAGTTATTTTTAATATCATCAATATTTTGTTTATTAATCTCAATTTTATTTTCTATTGATTTGATATTATTATCAACTTTAGTTTCTAATAATTTAATATTATTTTCATTTGTAGTAATTCGTTTTTGTTGTTTAGCAGAAAAATCACAAGTTGGTGCATGCGTATAATCACCAATTTGTGGATTATTTTGTAATGCTTCGGGGGGTAATGTACCAATTTCATCAGGTCAATCTAAAATCATTGTTTCAGTTTCTTTATCATAATCAGTTGCAACATAACCTTTATTAATAAATTTACTAACAGGACCTCTATATATTTCATTTTCATTATCATCAACTAAATCATCATATAATTTAATTTGTTTTGATAATGTAAATTCTTTTTGTTGTTCGATTAATTCATCAACTTGATTTCTAGTATAAAATGCTTTTAAATCAATTTTTTCAACATCTATTTCATCATCATTATAATTTGATAATATTTGTTTTAATTCTGTTAGTCTTGCCCATATTTTCATTCTACTTGGTACTAAATCTCAAACATTAATTGTAGGAATACTATTTGCACTAAATTGACTACCATTATTAAACTGAATAGTAGTATCAACATTAAATTCAATTGGTGTACGATTAAATACTCAATGTTCAGCGGTTACATAAACCATATCTCTTAATGTTTCTTTAATTAATTCATCTTTAAAACTATCAAAAGGAAATTTAGATAAAATAAAACCAAGATAAGCATTAATATCATTTTGAGCACGAATAGCAAAAGTTTTAAATCAATCATTAACATTTGGTCATGTTTGTATATATTGCTGTGGTGTTTCTGTAATTTTTCCAGTTAATGGATATCAGTTATTATAATTTTCTAGACTGACACCAGTTCAAAGTTTATTAATCATAATTTATCATTCCTTAAAAAATGCTTTTTTATAATGTTTAGTTTTTGTTTTAGTTTTTCTATGTGATATATGGATAATTTCTTTTTGTAATTTTTTCTTACCTTTTTCTGCAACTTGACTATATGCAAATTTTTCTAAATGATGTAATAATCCAGTACCAAATAAAGTATTAACTGAAAACTTTAAACCAACATTTTTAAATGATTTGTTAATATTTTCAATAGGATTATTAATAACATTTACTACTTTATAATAAGTTCTTATTATTCTAAATATTTCTCTATATACTTTAAAACTATCTCTAATTACTTGTTGTAAAACTGGTGGAGCAAATGCTATTGCTTTTAATCATTTATTACGATTAACGCCATAACCAATGTATCAACCACTATATCAACGATATCAATGGAATGGATGTATTTGAGTAACAAAAGTTTTTGCTTTAAGAATACTATCAACAACTGTAATTGGTTTATATTTAGGATTGCGATGATAAATAGTAATTGCACATTTATCTAATGACAAAGGTTGAATTTTACAACCCATAAATACTGGGGAATTTAATGGAATTAATTGTGCATGTTTAATTGTTCTTTTTTCTGCACTAGTAAATAAATCAGTTGCTTTTTCTTTTAATTTCTGAATTTTTTCAAATACTTGTTTTTCTAATTTTTCAAATTTTTCTTGTAATTTATATATACTTTCTCGTATTTTTTCAAAATATGGTGTATCTTTTCAAAATTTATTTAAACCTTTTTTTAAATAAAATCTAATATCAAAATATTTAAAAGTTTGATTTGCTTTTAAAACAAGTTGATTAATAACATTATTTTTAAAATTAAATTTAATAGCATTAGCACGAATTTTTTGTAAATCTAAAATTAAAGTTTTTCCATATCTATTTTCTGAATGTATTGTATGAACTAAATTTAATCAATCATGTGGATTCATAGATAGTACTTTTTTTAAATCAGTATTAAATTTTTTTAAAAAGTTATTTGCTTTTTCAATATCTTTAATTTTAAATTTAGGAGTTAATTGGGGACTTAATTTTATTAATGTATTTTGTAATAATAAGTGTTCCATTAATTTTTCTGTTTCTAATTTTTGAAAATTATTCTTATATTGTCTTTCAGCAACATAACCTAAATCTCGTAATACTGTTTCACGATTAGGAGTAAAACTATAATTCATTAAATAACGTTTATTACCAATAATTTTATCTGTTAAAATTTCTTTTCCACTTACTTGACTAATAATTTCTTGTAAGTTTTTTACTTCTTTAATTCCAACTTGTTCTAATGTTTTAGTTTTTTGTGCTAATTTAATAAATTTAGTTGTACGATAACCACGACTAATTTTATTAAGTCCAGTAAATGCAGGAAGTATATTAAAGAAAGTATTTAATTTTGTTACATTTCCTTTTAAATAATCATAAACTTGATTAATAGTAAAATTAGTTAAAAACTCTACACCAACAGCACTAATACTAGCAACTAAATCACTAGCACCTAATCCAAGTGCAAAACTTTCACTTAATCCACCAGTAAAAGGAGCAAGTGCTACTGCTATAACTAGTACACCAATCATTTCTAAAATTTCTCATCAAAAACTTTTATTTTCTTGTTGTTTACTTATTCTAGTATGTTTTGGTTTATTTATGTTTAAAAGTATTGCTGTACTAGTTGTACCAATTGGCATGGCATTTAATTTCCTTTATTTAAGAGTTATTTTAATAGGATTAGTTGTTCCTTTATAATTTAAGTCATTAACATTTGCAGTAATAGTTATATATAAGTCACCTGCTTTTTGTTTTTGATTACTTACATTAGTTTTCCCTTGTGCATCACTAAAATATTTAATAGTTGGATTTGTTAAATATGGATTTAATGATTTAAGTTCATTAGTACTTTTTATTTGTGTATTTAATTCACTATTATTGTTATTAACATTTGCAGTAATATCAATTGTTAAAGTTGTAATCTTAGTTTTTAAATCAGTTTTATCATTATTAACAATTGCACATAACATTCAGCGTGAAGTTGTTTCTTCATCTGTTATATAGGGTATTGATTCACCAGTTACTTCTCCACCAACTAAATATCTTCTTCCAACTTTACCATCAGCAATATCTTGAACATATACAACTGTATTTTGTAACATATATCTTTTCATTGCTCTTGGTGTTGCTAAAACAAAAGACATAATTTTAGTTTCATTATTATCAGTAAATGTCATATAATCATCCATTACAATTTGACATAGTACACCTTTAATATATAAATCATTTCCATTTAATCTTAATTGTTGAGCAATCTGATTATCAGTAATTAATCCTTTATTATTAGCTAAATAAACAATACTATCATAAAGATTATTAGTAATAAAAAAACGACAATTATTACTATTTCTTAATTGAAATAAAGTATTTCAAGCATCTAACATTGATTTTAAATATTCTACTGATGCTTTATCAGTAATTTCTATTTTAGTTGCATATTTTGCAATTACATTTGTATCATTATTTGCTAAATAATCTGCTAAATCATTAGCAACTTCATATTGCATTGTATTTAATAAATTTTGTCCATTTTCAGCATTTAAATCAACATTAGCAATTATTTCACCCGCAACTGCTTCTTCTTTAATTTCTTTTAAAATTTTAATAGTTTCAGCATAACTAACATCTAATCCTTTGCTTTTATCATTTCATTTTAATACTTTAATTTCTGAATTTTTTGGTTTTTTAACTATAAATTCAATTTTTGTTGAATTAACCATTTCGATAGGAAAAAAACTTGCTCATGGTGAATTTGATTGTTTATAAAATTCTATAAACTCTGGTGCTTCTACTAATTTTTCGGTATTATCTAAATTTTTATTGAATTGTATTGCCATTTTTTGATTTCCTTTCTGTTATAAATTATTATTTTTTTTATAATCCAATAATGTACTTTTTATTGAATTTTGTTGATTTGTTATTATTGTTTGTGGTTTGCCACCTGTATTAATTGTTTGTTTAAATACTGGTTGTTCTTTAATCATTTTTTTAATAGTTTCTTCAATTTTTGAATTTTCTAGATTACTTGTTTTAAATTTTAAAAAATCATAAAATTCAGTTTTAACTTGATATTTTTTAAATATATTAATCATTTCTTTTTCTTTAATTTCTTGATTAAGTTTATTTAACTTATTTTCTGCTTCATTAACTTTATTTTCTATTTCTTGTTGAGCATTATTTTCAGTTAAAGGTTCAGTTGTTTGTTGAACATTATTTTCATTTTCTAACATTTAACATTCTCCTAATCTTATCCCAATAATCAATCTTTAACTAATTGTGGCATTTCACTTATTAGTTTTTTATAATCATTAACAGCATTTTCTAATGTATTGATATCAGAAAATTTAAAACAATTATCAATATGTAAATCAAAATCTCTATCAATACTAATATCTTGTTTTCTATATTTTTCATTAAATTCAATTTTTTTCATATTATTTTTCTCCTTTATTAATCTTTTCATTTAATTTTGCTAATTTTTTTTGATGTTTTATAATTTTGTTATTTGCTCTAACATGTTTTGGAGTTGTGATAAATCTTTTTAATAAAACAATAATTTCTCTGCAAATTAATGTTCCAACACTTGTTCCAATAATTATTAATTCATGTAAAAATTCTTTCATTAGAATATTTTCCTTTCAACTATTTATTTTTAATTATTAATCAAAGTCTCCATTTTTAATTTTTTCTACCATTCTATGGTAACAAAGTACAGATACTATTAATTCATCTAATTTTTTTTGTAAATGTTCTGCCTCTTTATTTGCATCTTTTATTATTTCAGTGTAATATTCAAGTAATTTTTCTTTATTCATAAATTATTCACCTCCTTTATAAACTCATATGACTATAATCTCATCTTAAATTTGATTGATTAGTAGTACCATATTCACTTACACTATCATTAATTAATCTTGTAGTTTCATGATTAAATGCTGTTTCTTGCATTTCTTCATTATGATGTGTGGTTTCCATAGGTAATAAATTATTGATAATTTCAGAAGCACCAGCAATTATGGTAGGTACTGCATAAGCATTATTAAAATCATTATTAATACCCATAGCAACTCCACTTGAAATTAAACATCCACCAGTAGCCATATTACAAATCTTTCTTATTGTTTCAAATTTATTAGGTATTAACTCAGTTAATCCACTAATAAGATTTGATATACCATAAGCATTTAAACTAATATATGTATCTCAATCCATTAATGACTGATTTTCTTGTTTATTTAATAGTAATCATGGAGGACCCTCAGTTGTAGTTGTAGTAGTTATTGGCATTGGTGTTGTTGGAATAATAGGATTAATATTATTTTCTGTTCATTTACTATAATTTGCTAAACCAATTGTTCCTAAACCTAATAAGATTTTTTTAGAACTATTAATTAATTTAGTTTTAGTATTTGGTCTTTGATTTAAATTTCATATATCTAAACCTAATTTTTTACCAAATAATAAACTATTAATTGAACCTAATACTGGATTACTTATTACTTGACCATAATAAGCACTTGTACCAATCATTGCACTTAAAGGACTTATTGAAGAGCGTATTATTTTTGTTAATGTATAATTATTTGTTTCCATTTCTATTCTCCTTTATTTGCTTTTAACATTTCTCTTACAATATCTAATAAAGTATTTACTTGATAATCATATAATTCAAATTCATGAATTCTAATTTTAATTTTTTTAATTTTCTAATTTTTTAATTGTTACTTTAATTCAACCTTGATAAACATCATTATCACCAACTATTAATGCAACATTACTTTCTGGGTCAGAAACAATTATGTGTTTGGATTTAACATTTGGGTATTGTTTTAAAATAATTGCTCTAATATCATTACTTGTATGAATTGCTTTTGGAAATGGTGACAATATTTCAATTTCATCTTTATTTTCAAACAAAGTAGGTAATATTATCATTAGTCAAAGTCTCCGTTTTTTATTTTTTCAATTAATAAATTTAAAAAACTATAATCGATTTTTTTAGTTAATTTAAGTCTGTCAAAAATTATTATATTTTTAATATATTCAAGTAATTTTTCTTTATTCATAATTTAACCTTTCTTTCCTAACTCTTTTATTTTGTTTTTGTTTACATAAGTTATTACATTTATGAGCAAAAACTCTACCATAACCACATTTATTATTTTTTTTAATTTTTATTATCATTATAAAATTCATTACTTTCTAAATATTCTAATATATTTGCATAAGTATCTGCTTTTGATTGAAATCATTTGTCTTCAACTTGATTAAAATTATTATAAAATTCAGATAAAAAAGATACTAATTTTTCTTTATTAATACAATTTTTATGTCTTGATTTATTAATTTCATCAACTTTAATTCTATGTTCTTTACAATATGCTCTACAATATTCATCAAATTGCTCTTCTGTCATATTTTCACATTGTCTTTGTCTTTGTTCATTTTTAATTTCATCATAATGTGGTTCATGAATAAATTTTTCAAATGTTATTGTTTCAGTTCATGTACATCTATTCATTATTTATTCTCCTTATTTTTAATTTGATTAGCAATTTCACTTAATATTTTCAATACTTTATATTCATTTTTTAATTTTTTAATAATAAATATTAAAAATATTATTAGTGTTATACTTGTTATTAATATTGGTACTATTAATAAAATTTTTCATAATATCATTTTTTACTCTTTTCATTTTTTAAATCATTTAACATTAATTGAACAAAATACACGATTTTTAAGAATATTTAAAGTGTTAAAGATTTGACCAGTTACAATAATTTCATCATTTTTGTTTAATAAAATACAGCGTCTATAAAGTTTTGGGTTATTAAAAATTAAAGTAACATAATTTAATCCATTTCATTGACCATGAACACTATAATATAATTCCTTATTACCTTTTTCGTAATATTTTGCTTCAATAGTGTTACTCAGTTTTACTTTTAATTTGACATAATTTTCTTTATCTTTCATTTTTAGAATTCCTTAAATAATTATCAAAAATCAATATTTTCTTATGATTTTTTAAATAATATTGAATATGCTTATAAGCATCTTGTTCATGTTTTGTTAATTTTATATTTCCTTTATAATTTGTTATTTTATTTTTATTTTTTGGGTGGTTTTCTAGATAATCTCAGTTAAAAACATCTTGAACTAATACCATTAATGCACCAATAATTTTAGGTGTTGCTAATGGATTAGTTAATAATTGTTTTGAACTTAAAAAGAAATTTTCTACAATAACTTATATTTTTTTATCAATAAATTTTTCTTTAATTAATTGCAATTTTTCTTTATACATATTTTTAGTTCATAAAACAGTTAATGTATTAAATGTTTCATTAAAAACAATATTATTAGTTTCACTTGAATATATAACCATTCCATTATTACCAATTCCAGCAGGGTCAATTCCAATAATTAAGTCATATTGCATTAATTAAGTTAAGCTCTAATAACCGTTTTAATAATTTCTAAATCACAATTACATCAACAATATTTATATTCTTCAATAAATTCTTTATGACCACAAACTAAATTATCTTTTTTTAAATCATCAATCAGTTTAATTAGCCCTATTTTAAATTCAATATCATCACTGTCTGGTATGCAAATCGTTCCTCTTTTAGTTAAATATTCTTTATCCATATTTATACCTCCTACTTAACTTAATATTTAAAATACAGTCATAACAAATTGCTTTACTATTTTTATCTCTTAAAAAATATTTTCTTGTTTTTATATCATTAGTATTAAAGAATAAATAATCTAATTTATTTTGTTTACATGTTCAACAAAAATACTTTTTCATTATGAGTTGAAATTTCCTTATAAGAAGTAACTATATAATTAATTGGTAAATCATCATGTTTATATGGATTATTTATTTTAAAACATTTTCTGTTTTCTTCTCACGTAATGTTATATTTAAAACAAGGATTAGTAATTTTAGTTTTGTTATCTGTTATTTCACCCATAAATCAACTATTATGCTGTTCATAAAATTTTAATGGTTCAAGTTTTATATCATTAAGATAATATTCTTTTGGAGCAGTTGGTTTATTAACAGTTATTTTTTGGTTTTTAATATATGGTTCTAATAATTTTATTAATTCATTACCACTTAATTCTTTTTTAATATTTTCTAAATTAAAAACTCAATATGTATATTTATCATCAGCAATAAAACTATTATTTTTAACCATTCATTTTGGACATTGTAATTTATATTCACCATAATCAATAATAATAGATTGTGGTTTATCTTTAACAATTTGTTCTTTTTTAAATTCTATTTGCATAATAATCCTTTCCTAATATGTTCTGTTGCTTCTAGCATAAAGAACATATATTTTGATTTTTAGATTATTAATAATACTACTATTAGTTTTATTAATTTCAGAAATTCTGGGCTCAAAAATAAATTGTGAAATTTTAAAAAGAAATCGAGGCATTCGATTCAATATTTATTTAATTTGTGTTAAACAAATTAATACTTTAATTGAACCGGCACCGCTCAATTTTTTTTACAAGTTTGAAATTTATTTTCTCGCTCAAAAAATTTTTCAAAAAAAAATAAAAAATAAAACCAACACTTGCTCACTGGGGGGTGGCAAGGTTGGTTAAATAAAGAATAGAATTAATACAATAGGTCCCTAAAACAGGTCTATATATACTAGTTTCCAATTCGCTCCCACCCCAAGAATTACCATTAAATGGTTAGTATATTTTATTAGGTATCACTCCACTTTTTATTTATCCATGCAAGTCCACATGTTCTAGCTACTATTTTTAACAACTGTGTTGTAGTTCACTTTTTTAGTTCCCTAACACGTGTTGATAATAGCGTTAAAGAGGTTTATTAAAAATTTTAAAATTTTACAATTACAAAAAAAAGACAAGATTATTTCTTGTCTTTTTCCTTAATAATAACTTTGAGAATAATTTTTATTTTATTTAAATATATATTTTTTAAAATACGTCGAATATAAATTTAAGGGTAAAAGAGAATTTAATTTATCTATCATCATTTTTAAATGGTAATATTCAAAAGAATTTATTTATCTAGTAATTAATCTTCCTACTTTTTTGGGAACCTCCCTTGATTTTTCCATTTCTTGTATTATCATAAAAAATAAAATAGTTGATAAACTAAGACTAGTTAATAATATTCCGGTGGAACTAATTATAGTTCCAGTTATGAATTCTTTAAAATATTTACTGTTATTATTTTGAATAGGCATGTTTAGTTAACTCCTTGTTTTTTATGCATAAAAATTATTTATTTTTAATTATTTACTTTAAAATAAAGAAAATTTAATTTTATAATTTGATTATATTATAATTCAAATTATAAATAAAATTTGACAGTAAAATATATGTTAAATTTTTTTATAAAATTTAAGGAATAAAAGTATCTATTTTTCAAAAAATAATATGATATAATATGTGGGTGAAGGATATAGCGGAAAAGGTCTTTCATGTACTTATTTTCTAAGTTTGGTCAAAGATAGTGTGGAAATATATATTATTATAGTAATGTAGAGTTTATTAACTTTTATCTTTTAAAGATAAAAAAATATTAATTTTAAAAAAGAGTATTTAAATCAAATGTAGTCTAAAAGCAAAGAGGGGTATTGTCATGATTAAAATATATGTTTCGCCAAGTTGTTTGTCTTCAAAAAAAGTTATTCAATTTTTTGATAAACATAAAATTCCATATATTAAACGTAATATTATCCATAATCCATTGACCGATACTGAAATTAAATTATTATTAAGATTTGTACCAAATGGTGTTGGTGATATTATTTCAACAAGAGCAAAGTTTATTAAAACACATGCTATTAATATTGAAAAGTTAACAATGTTACAAGTTTTTGATTTAATTAAAACTTCACCAACTGTTTTAAAACGTCCAATTATTGTTCAAGAAAATAAACAACGTATTCAAATTGGTTATAATGAAGATGAGATTGAATTATTTTTACGTGGTTCTATTGAAAACGAATTTGAAGATTCTTGTGAAATATTTTAATTGAAATATGATTGGAATACATGATGAAAAATTATAAATTTACAATTATTGCTAATAAATATGAGAATTCTCAATCATTAGCTAAGGAATTAAGGGCCAAGTTATTGGCCCTTAAAGCACTTGAAGATACTTCTTTTCCAGATATTGTTTTTATTATTGGTGGTGATGGAACATTTTTAAAAGCTGTTCATGATTATAATAATATACTCAATACTGTTAAGTTTGTTAGTTTTAAATGTGGTAATCTTGGTTTTTATGAAAACTTTTTAAACACAGAAGTTGACAAAGTATTAATGTGAATTGATAAAAATGATAATAATTTAATAGTAAATAAATTTTCATTATTAGAAGTAAATATTAATAATAAGATTTTATATGCTATTAATGAAGTTAAATTTGTTAATTTAACAACAACTCTTTCATGTCAAGTGTTAATTAATAATCAATTATTTGAAAACTTTCGTGGTTCTGGTTTAGTTATTGCAACAAGAACTGGTTCGACGGGTTTAATGAAATCACTTGGTGGTGCTGTTTTAATTTCAAATCATAACTTAATGCAATTTCATGAAATTGCTCCAGTAGCTAATAATAGTTATCGCAGTTTAAATTCACCACTAATTTTGGATGAAAATCATGAAATTACTTTGAAAAATATTCAAAAAGATAGTAAATTGAGCGATTTTGGAAAATTAATTGTTGATACTTTTGATTTTAATGATAAACTAAATGATAAGGTAACAATTAAATTATCAAAATTAACGTTACAAGTTTTAGAATATCGACTTAATCATTATTCTTTACTTGCTAAAGTAAAAAAAGCTTTTATTCAAGAAGATTAAGAAAATATTTAAAAATATATTAATTAAGGAAGGTAATCATGCCAATTTGACAAATAGTATTATTAGTTATTGCATTGTTATTTGCTGTGGCTAGTATTGGGATTTGAATATGAAATGTTAGTACAGCTAAAAAATTACGCAATCAACAAGAAAGTAGTTTAAAACCCATTAATAAACCACAAAAATTCCCATTTAAATTACAAAATTTTATTGTTGATTTAGGAGGAATTGATAATATTAAAGGGACAACAGCAACAGCAAATAAAATTAAGGTAGAGATTATTGATCATTCAAAAATTAATTTTAATAATCTTAAAAAAATTAAAAATCGTGGTATTTTAGACCAAGACGATAGTGTTAGTTTAGTCCTAGGAACTTATTGTAATAATTTAAGTATTGCTATTAATGATCTTATTAAATTAAATAATGAGAAATAAGTTATTTTTTGTAATATCCATAAATACCATTAATTAAAACATAAGTGTTAGTATAGCCCAATTCTCTGAGTGTTAGTGCAGCAGCAGTTGAACGATTTCCTGCATTACAAATAGTTATAATCACTTGATTTTTGTTTTCAATATATTTACTAGGATTTTTAATCAAATCATAGTAAGGAATATTAACAATATTAAGTTCACCATTATCATTTGTTATTTTTTTTAAAATTTGATATTCAGCAACATCACGAACATCAATAATTAAAGCTTTATTTTTAATTTTATCAAAGTCTTTATTTGAAATTGAAATTTCATTTTGTATTTTATATTTAAACATAAGTTATGACCTCCTAAAATAAAATTGTTCTATAACTTATTTTAACATTTTATTATGCTATAATGCTCATAGTTGCGACAAAAAATGGAAGTTAAGGAGTAAAATAATGTTAAAAGAAAAATTCCTTTTTAAAGAAGGAAAATATGAATTAATTGTTGAATTAGGTACAATGGCTAATTTAGCAGAAAAATCAGTAAAAATTACTTATGGAAATACAGTTGTATTAACAACTGTATCTTATAATGAAGTTATTAATAATCAAGATTTTTTTCCATTACAAATAGTTTTTCAAGAAAAGTTATATTCAGTTGGTAAGATTCCGGGTGGTTTTTTAAAGCGTGAAGGTCGACCTAGTGAATATGCAACACTATGTGCTAGATTAATTGATCGTTCAATTCGTCCATTATTTCCAAAAGGTTTTGTTAATGAAGTGCAAGTTGTAAATAATGTTTTTGCGTTAGATGATGCTTGTGATGTTAGAGTAAATGCAGCTTTTGGGACTTCACTTGCTTTAGGATTAAGTAGTTTGCCATTTCAGGGTCCTAGTGCTACTGTTGTTGTTGGTAAAATAAATGATGAACTTGTCCTTAATCCAACACAAGAGCAATTATTAAATTCAAAAATGGAATTAATTGTTGGTGGAACAAAAGATGCCATCAATATGGTTGAAGCAGGATGTCATGATATTTTAGAAAAAGATATGATTAAAGCATTAAAATTTGCACATGAACATATTATTAAATTAATAATTTTTCAAGAAAGTATCATTGAAAAATTAAAACCAAATAAATTTGAGCCACAGTTAGCATTAATTCCTGTTAATATTGAACAATTTGTAGAAACAAATTGTCAATCACAAATTAGTAAAATTAGTACTACTGTTGATAAAAAAAGTCGAAGCAACTTGATTAAAAATTTAGTTGAAGAAACATTTCAAAGTTTTAAAAATGAATTTAATCAAGAAGTTTTAAATATTGGTGAAGAAACAACTATTCATAATTTATGCAAAAGTATTGATCAATTATTACAAAAAGCAATGCGTACTATGATTTTAAAAAATAATGTACGAGTTGATGGACGAAAAGCTGATGATATTAGAAAATTAACAAGTATGATTGATGTTTTACCTATTGTTCATGGTAGTGCAATGTTTACTCGTGGTGAAACACAAGTTTTATCAGTTTTAACGTTGGGTGCACTTGCTGAACATCAAATTATTGATGGATTAGGTAAAGAAGAGTATAAACGTTTTATTCATCATTATAATTTTTCTCCATTTTCTGTTGGTGAAACCGGAAGAATGGGTGTTCCTTCACGACGTGAGATTGGTCATGGCGCCCTTGGTGAAAAAGCATTATTACAAATTATTCCTCTTGAAAAAGATTTCCCTTATACAATTAGATTAGTATCAGAAGTATTAGCATCAAATGGTTCAACTTCACAAGCAGCAATTTGTGCTTCATCAATGGCATTAATGGCTGGTGGTGTACCAATTAGAGCTGCAATTGCTGGTATTGCCATGGGTTTAATTAAAGAAGAAAAAGATTTTACAATTTTAACTGACATTCAAGGATTAGAAGATCACTTAGGTGATATGGATTTTAAAGTGGCAGGAACAGCCAATGGTATTTGTGCTTTACAAATGGATATTAAAATTACTGGTATTGATTTTAATATTATTACACAAGCTTTGGAAAAAGCCAGAGTTGCGAGATTACAAGTATTAGCAAACATGAATGAAGTAATTAAAAAGCCTAGAACTACATTGGCACCTAATGCTCCAAAAATTATTCAAAAGTTAATTCCAATTGATAAAATTCGTGATATTATTGGTGTTGGTGGGAAAGTTATTAATAAAATTATTACCGACTGTGATAATGTTAAAATTGATATTGAAGATGATGGACGATTGATGATTTATCATAATGAACAATCAGCCATTGATAAAGCTTGACAAATTATTGAAAGTATTGTTAATCCTGTTCAAATTAAAATCGGTTCTGAATTTGATAGTAAAGTTGTAAAAATTGTTAATTTTGGTGTTTTTGTTAATTTACAAGATAAGATTGATGGTTTAATTCATATTTCAGAATTTTCAAAAAAATTTAATAAACGTATTGATAATTTAAATAATGTCGTTAAAATTAATGATATAATTAAAGTTCGAGTAATTAAAGTTGAAGATAATAGTAAGCTTAGTTTAGAAATTATTGATAAATAATTTGAAACTATTTTTAATGAAAATTAATTACAGTTTTATTATTAAATTAGTGTTAAAATACTAATAACATAATATAGCAGCATCTTGGGAATTTAAGTTAAAATTTTAATTTTTATGTTCTTCTAAGATATTAAATTTTATAAAATAAAAATAAAGAAAGTTGAAAACTGGTGAAAACATGGCAAAGATAAAAGTATTTGCTCTGGGTGGATTAGATGAACGTGGTAAAAACTTATATGTTGTTGAAGTAAATGATAAGATATTTGTATTTGATGCCGGCATTAGACTCCCAGAAAGAGAAATTTTAGGAATTGATATTATTATTCCAGATTATACATATTTAAAAGAAAATAAACATCGTATTCAAGGTATATTTATTTCAAAACCATCTGATGATGCTTTTGGAGCACTACCTTATATTTTAAAAGATTTTAATAAAATAAAACCCGAGTATAAAGTTCCAATCTTTACTAGTAAATTAACTGATTTTATGATTAAGCAGAAATTAGAACGTTTTCGTTTTATTAATCAAAATGAAATTATAATTAAAACTATTGAGCCTGAACAAAAAGTATCGTTTGGTAATGTTGTTGTTAAAACATTTAAAACAACTACTTCAATTCCAGGTAGTTTAGGTTTTGTTTTAACTGTAAATAATGGTGAAAATATTAAATTAAATGAAACAATTGTTTATACGGGTGATTATATTTTTGATGGTGAACATCGTAGTGATTTTACTACTGATATTCAACATTTAGCTAGTGTTTCTAAAAATGATGTTTTATTATTAATTAGTGAAGCAACATGTGCCAATAGAAAAGCTTTTACAGCTCCTAAGCATAAAATTCAAACTATTATTGAACCAGTATTAAAAGAAGCACCAGGAAGGGTTATTCTTGCATGTTATGATCAAGATTTATATCGTGTTAGTGAAATTCTTAATGCTATTAAAGAAACTGACTCTAAACGTAAAATTGCAGTTTATGGTGCAACTTTATATGATATTTTATTAAAAGTTAATGATTTAAACGCTTTCAATATTGATAAATCACAAATTATTAATTTAGCACAAACAATTGGTACTAAAGATACAGTAATTATTGTTACTGGTAGTGGTGAACGTTTATTTACTAGAATGAATAAAATTGCTATTGGTAATGATGATTATTTAAAACTTGAATCGCAAGATACAATAATTTTAGCAACTCCACCAATTCCAGGAAATGAATTGGCTCATGCAGCCTTATTAGATGACTTAGCACGTACTGATGTTAAAGTTATTAATATATCAGAAAAACAAGCTTGAAGTTTAAATGCTTCTTATGAAGATATTAAGTTAATGGTTAATATTATTGAACCAAAATATTTTTTACCAGTTAAAGGTTTATATAAAGATTTTGTAGCAGCACAAGCAGCAGCCATTGATGCTGGTGTGTTACATAACAATGCTTTAATTCATGATAATGGTGAAGTTATTACTTTTGAAAATGGTAAATTAATTGATAATTTTGTTAAACAGTATGTTGCACGTCCTTCTCGTTTTAATGATAAAAATGCTACTAATAAAACAACAGATAACTTAATAAAAACTGGTGATGTATATGTAGATGGTATTGGTGTTGGTGATATTGGTTCAATTGTTATTAGTGAAAGAAAACAATTACAACGTGATGGTATTTTAATTACAGGAGTGACAATAAATTGTAAAACTAAGGAAATTGTTTCTTTAATTGATGCACAAATGCGTGGTGTTGTTTATTTAACTAATAATGAAGAAATGTTGAAAAAATTGCAAAACATTATTATTAATGTTATTGAAAAATATAAAACTAATACTGCTTTTAGTCTTAGTGAAGTTAAGACTAAAATGAAAAATGATTTACAAGATTATATTAAAAAAGAAACTGGTAAGTTACCTATGATTTTAACAGTTGTTAATGAAATTTAAGGTTAATGATAATATCATTAACCTTAAATTATATAATTTTTTCATATTTAAACTAATTTTAAAATTTATATAATGTTTACTAAATTAGAACCAGTTTAGAAAAATACTAAAGACTATTGAAAATCAATTTAAAATAATTTATAGTGCATTTAGTAAAAAAACATGAAAATTATTGCTGGAAAATTTGAAAGTAATAAAAAAATTTCTTCAACTTGTATATTAGTTTCGGTTGAAGAAATTTTTTATTTTATTAATTAAAAATCCAATAACTTTGTAAACTACATTATATAAATTAATAGAAAAATTTAAAATTTAAAAATTTCATGGATTATAATGTCCTTTACCTTTTATTTTTGCTGCATTTTCTGCTTCTGCACGTTCTCTTTTTTGCCTTTCATCTTCTTCAGCTGCTCTGGCACGTTCTCTTAATTCTTTAGTTCTATCTTCTTTTAATTTTTCTTGAAAAATTTTTTCTCGTTTTGCTTCTCTTTCTATTCTTTGTTTTTCCATATATTCATTTGCTTCTTTTACAGGTTGGCTTTCTTCTTCGGCTTTTCTATTTTTTTCTTCTCTTTCTCTTTTTTCTTTTTGTTTTTGTTTTTCTTCTCTTTCGGCTTTTAATCTAGCTTGGTCTCTTTCAATTTTTCGTAGTTGTTCTGCTTGTTTTTCGGCTTCTCTTTGTCTTTCTTTTTTTTCTTGTTCTTCTTTTTGTCTTTTTCTTTCTTCTCTTTCGGCTTTTAATTTAGTTTGGTCTCTTTCAATTTTTCGTAGTTGTTCTGCTTGTTTTTCGGCTTCTTTTTGTCTTTCTTGTTCTTTTTTTTATTTTTATTAAAACCTCACATTGTTTATGTCCGCTTTAAAATTAGAAAATAAAAACCCATTTTACTTTAAATGAAGCAACGGGTAAAACTTATATTAAGTTTACAATGATTATATAATATTATATAAATTAATTGTTAAATAAATATAAATAAGAAAAATGATTTATTTTAAATTTTTAAAATCTAGAAAATAATGAATATGAAATTTAAATAATACATTTTTTATGATAAAAGTATTAAAAAAATATTATTGTTCTTTTGCAATAATAAATCAAAAATCGATTATAGAAAGATATTACATATATCAATTATGTTATACTATTTTTATAAGTTATTTTGTGGAGACTGTTAAGAGGTGATATTCTTATGATTAAAAATGGCATTAAAATATCAAAATCTCAATCTCGTGGTGATGAAGTTGGGTTACTTTTTTTCTTATTAGTAATCTTCTTTTTCCTAATAGTTAGTTTAACTAGATTTTCAATAATTGGTAAAGTACTTGATGATTTTCTTTTTTCTTTTTTATTTGGATGAGTGAAATATGCTGTTTATTTCTTTCTTTTTTTAATGATTATTCCTTTAGCTTTTGGTTATAGCATGCAATTTAAATTGAAGTATATTTTTGTTACTTTTTTATTTTTAGTGATTAGTTGTTGGACAACACAAACTTTAACTTTAATAATTTTAGGAAAGAATAATTTATGAACTAGTTATTATAATTTAAACCTATTAAATATTAGTGAAATATACGTTAAAACATGATGAAATACAAATGCTATAAATAATTATCTAGGTTTTTTTGCTTCACCAATTTCTTTTAAAGACTTTAGTGTTGAAACCTTTTTTCCAGCATATGCTACTGGTGGCATTATTAGTAATGTTTTAATAGGTATTTTTAATTATGGTTTTTTTGTTACTAATTTAATTGCAAACTTTATTAGTATTTTTTCTTTAACTTGTTTATTTATTTTTAATAAACCTTTTATTTTCTTTAGCAAAATGAAACAAATTATTAAACAAATTATTAAACAAATTATTATTAATAATAAAAATAAAAAGCAAAAAAATAAAATAAATGCTGATTTAAAACAAAAACATATTAAGTTAAAAAAAGAAAAATTATTAATTGATAAACAAGTTAAAAAATCTTTTAGAAAAGAAAATAATTTTAATAAGGAATCAAAGAAGGAACCACCTATATCACCAGTAAAAAAAGTAGAAATAAAACAAAATGAAATAAAACAAAATGAAATAAAACAAAATGATAATAGTGACATTATCAATAAATCTTCTTCACCTATTGTTTATTTTAATGAAAATAGTTATTTAACTCCTTTTGGTAAAATTGACCCTGAAAAACAAAAAGATGTAATGAGTAATAGCAAAGGTACTCTGGTAGTTAAAAAAAGTTTAGAAGATAGTATTTTAAATCGTGAAATTATTAATGATAACGATACTATTATTAATAACGAATCATAAGTAATTAATAATGAATAAAATTAAGAGTTTACTTTAGGATAAAACATTATATTAATGTTAAAATCAAAGTATCTTTTAATTTGTTAATAAATTTAGGTGAACTAATGGCAGAAAAATCTTTACTACAAATGAAAATTAAACTTTTACCTAATATTGCTGGATGCTATTTATTTAAAGATATACATAATAATTTAATTTATGTTGGTAAAGCTAATTCATTAAAAAAACGAGTAACTTCATATTTAAATAAAGCCAGTAATTTTAAAACAATGTTATTAGTTAATGATATTCATGATGTTGAATACATTACGACATCTAATGAAAAAGAGGCTTTAATTTTAGAACAAACATTGATTAAAAAACATCATCCTAAATATAATATTTTGTTAACAGATGATAAAAAATATCCTTATATTCAAATCACTAATAATCGTGATCCACAATATCGTTATGTACGTAGTGCTACTAAAAAAGAGGGACATTATTATGGACCATTTCCCGATGGTACTGGTGCGCGTGAAATTTTAAAGTTATTGGAACGAATTTTTCCATTACGAAAATGTGCTGGTAATCTTGGTAAACCTTGTTTATATTATCATTTACAGCAATGTTCTGGCGCTTGTTTTAAATCAGTACCTATTACTTATTATGAAGATATGATTAGTAAAATTGATCAATTTTTCAAAGGGAATGTTACTGCTGTTAAAAAAATATTAATTAATAATATGAATATTAGTGTTGAAAACTTACAATTTGAAAATGCTAATCGTATTAAAATTTTGTTATCAAAAATAGATCTATTTTTATCACAACAAGTTGTTGAGTTTCAAGATTATGGAAATCGCGATTTTATTAATTTTTTAATTGAAGATGAAATGGTTGTTTTAATTACTTTATTTTATCGTAATGGTAAATTGCAAGCTAAAGATGAACAAATAGTTCAAAATAATTACTTAGAAATTCAAGATTTAATTCGTAATTATTGTCAACAACTATATAGTAAAAATACATTGCCAAATGAAATATATTTACCATCAAATATTGATTTAAAACAATTAAAATTATTATTTCCACAAATAAAATTTATTAATCCAATTAAAGGAACAAAAGAACATATTTTAACATTGGCAAAAACCAATGCCATTTATGCATGAAATAATTATTTACAGACTAATCAGTTTAATGCGCCGTTAAATATGATGAAAGTATTATCACAATGATTAAAAATTCCTAATTTAAATCATTTAGAGGTTTTTGATGTTTCTAATCTTCAACAAAGTGCTAGTGTTGGTGGTATGATTGTTTATAAGAATGGTAATCCTAGTTTTAATGATTATCGCAAATTTTTATTAGTTCCAAAAATTGTTGATGATTATCATCGTTTTTGTGAAATGATTTATCGTAGATATCATCACTTAGTTATTAATAAATTGCCACTTCCTGATTTAATTATTGTTGATGGTGGAAAACCACAAATTAGTGCTACATTAGAACAACTAACATTATTAAACTTAACAATTCCTATTATTGGATTAGTTAAAAATAAAAAACATCAAACTGATAAAATTATAAATGATAAAATGCAAATTATTAATATTCCTAAGACTGATGCTTGTTTTTTATTTTTGAGTAAATTACAAGATCAAGTTCATAATTATGCAATTAAATATCATAAAGCAAAGCGAAGTCAATCAATGATAAGTAGTGTTTTATCATCAGTACCAGGAATTGGTTTACAATTACAAAATAAAATATTACAGCAATTTCCAACTTGACAATTATTGCAAAATGCTACAAAAACAGAACTTTCATCATTAGTTAAATCAAAAGTAATTTTAGAAAAACTATGAAAAGAATTACATAGTTTTGAATAATATGTTATTAAGAAATAAATAATAACGTAAATAAGATATTTATCTAAGTTACTAATGTAAAAATATCAAAAGTTAGATAAAAAATATCTTAATGTTTTAAGATATTGAAAATTTTAACGTATTGCTTTCGTTTGTGAAAGAATTTTGCATTTGTAAATCGATACTACTAATATGTTCTCAACTCTCAATACTATTTTTATCTTTTGGCATATAATAGTCAATAATTTTTTTCTATTTTCACTAGCATTTTTATTAATTTCTTTTTTTCAATTGGATTTCAATTTGGAGATGAAGGAATTAATTGTTTTATAAATACTTTATTTTTATAAGTTAATTGATGTTCTTTTTTAATAGTCAAAGTATTTTTTGGTTGTAATAACATACAAGCGTGATTTCATGCTGAATTTCCTGAGTTATTTTGATAATCAATATCAACTGGTCATTCATTTATTAAATAAGTTACTAATTTTTGTCAATCATTTAATACTGCTATATGTAATAATGAATAATTTTCTTTTCCAAACTTTAGAATATTAATAAAATCTTTTTTTAGAGAATGATTATTAAGTTCTGAATTAATATTTTTAAGTTTTTGATTTAAATTATGTTTATAGTTATCAATGATTTCAATAATTTCTTCTTGATTATTTTTTCAAATTTCATTATCATTTTGATTATCTTTTATTTTATTAGTTTTTTTTAGTTGTTCATTTAAAACATTATTAATGTTTAGTATCATTTCTTTAGCATTTATTAAATTTTCTGCCTTTAGTTGATTTATTTGATTTATTTGTTCGATTATTCTTGCTATTTTTATATGGTTATTTTTATTGGCCATCATTAAAGCTGTATTACCATTTTGATTTGCATAATTAAGATTAGCGTTATTTTCTATTAAACTATTAACAATTTTTAAAAAACCATTTTTAGCAGCTAAGATTAAAGCGGTATCACCAACTTGATTTGTATGATTAACATTGGCGCCATTTTTTATTAAAGCATTAGTAATTTCTAAAAAACCATTTTTAGCAGCTATCATTAAAGGACTGTAACCAGATTGATCTGAATAATTAACATTAACATTTTTTGCTAGTAAAGTGTTAACTATTTCCAAATAACCTTTTCAAGTACTTCATATTAAAGCTGTATCACCTTTTTCATTTACATAATTAATATTGGTATTATGTATTATTAAACTATTAACTATATTTAGATAACCATTTCGCGCGCTTCATATTAAAGCATTATTATTTATTTGATTTGTATGATCGGTATTAGCATTATGCGCTATTATAACATTAGTTATATCTAAATATCCGTTTGTAGCGGCTCACTTGAAAGCAGTGTAACCTTCTATATTTTCATGATTAATATTAATATTATGTTGCATTATTAAGCTATTAACAATATTTAAGTGTCCGTTTCTGGCGGCTCATATTAAAGCTGTATCACCATAACGATTTTCATGATTAATATTAGCAAAATTATCGATTAAGAGATTAATGATTTCATGGTGTCCGTTTCTGGCAGCTAAGATTAAAGCGGTTTCATCATTATCTTCATTTATATGATTAACATTGGCATTATGTGTTATTAATACATTAACGATATTTAAGTGTCCGTTTTTAGCAGTTAGTGTTAAAGCAGTATTATTAAAATTATTAGGATGATCAATATTAATATTATGTTGCATTATTAAGATATTAACGATATTTAAGTGTCCGTTTTTAGCAGCTAAGATTAAAGCAGTTTCATTACCATTATTTTCATGATTAATATTAGCGTTATTTTCTATTAGTGTATTAACTATTTCAATATGATTATTTTCAGCAGCTAATAATAAAGCAGTATTACCAAATATATTAGCATGATTAATATTAGCATCATTTTCTAGTAAAGTTTTAACGATATTTAAGTGTCCATTTCAGGCGGCTAGTGTTAAAGCACTAAAATTATTTATAGTTAAATAATTAACATCAGCACAATTATTTATCAGTAAAATATTAATTGTATCTAAATCGCCATTTCAAGCACTATTTATTAATTTTTCATTTAAATCGTCATTCATTTTTTTACTCCTTTAACAATAAAAAACCCATTTATTTTGTAAACATTAAAATAAGTAAGCGATAAAATTCTATAATCTTTATAAGATTATTATATTTATTTTTTTTATGATTCAAATATTAACTTTTAATTAATTTAAAAGTTAATAGTTTTTTTATATTTATTTTTATAGCTGTTTTATTAATAATTAAAAATTATTAGTTAAATATTTATTTTAAATGTATTATCTTAAATTTTGTATAGAAACCTTTAACTTTAAATTATAAAATTGATTTAGTTCTTTTATTGACATTATCTTTAAATAAATATATGATAAAATGAAAATGAAGTAAATTGTAGTAAGGAGTTTTTTTTCATGGCAAATAAACCAAAAAACAGTGTTTATAATGAATCATCAATTCAAATTTTAGAAGGTCTAGAAGCAGTTAGAAAAAGACCTGGAATGTATATTGGTTCTACTGATAATCGTGGTCTTCATCATCTAGTTTGAGAAATTGTTGATAATGGTATTGATGAAGCATTAGCTGGTTTTTGTACTAGTATTGTTGTTACTATTAATGTTGATAAGTCAGTTACTGTTGAAGACAATGGTCGTGGTGTTCCAACTGGTATGCATGCTTCAAAAAAAAGTACTCCCGAAGTTATTTATACGGTTTTACATGCTGGTGGAAAATTTGACACTAATAGTTATAAAACCTCGGGTGGTTTACATGGCGTTGGTGCTTCAGTAGTAAATGCTTTAAGTAATTGAATGATTGTTACTATTCATCGTGATAAAAAAATTCATGAAATTAAATTTAAAAATGGTGGTAAGATTGATCAAAGTTTAAAAATGATTGGTAACACTTATAAAACAGGAACTAGGGTACAATTTTTACCTGATTTTCATCGTGTTTTTCTAGGTTGTGATTGAAATGTTCATTTATTTGAACAACATTTACGTGAAAGTGCTTTTTTAATTAATGATTTAAGTATTCAATTAATTGATAAGAGGACAGGTACTGAAGAAACTTTTCATTATGAAAATGGCTTAGTTGCTTTTATGCAATATTTAAATAAAGATAAAAAAAATTTATCACCAATTGTTAGTTTAAAAGGTAAACAAAATAATATTGACGTTGAAATTGTATTACAATATACGGAAGATTATAGCGAAACGTTAGTAGGGTTTGCCAATAACGTTAAAACTGTTGATGGTGGAAGTCATTTAGTTGGTTTTAAAAGTGGTTTAACAAAAGCTATTAATGAATATGCAAGAAAACAAGAATTATTAAAAGCAAAAGATAAAAATTTAGAAGGTAATGATTTGCGAGAAGGTTTGGTTGCTATTGTTTCGTTGCGTATTCCTGAAAATTTAATTCAATACGAAGGTCAAACAAAAGGTAAATTAGGAACGCCCGAAGCAAGAATTGTTGTTGATAATATTGTTAATGAAAGATTTTCATTTTGACTTCACGAAAATAGTGATGCTGCTAAAAAAATTATTGATAAAGCCATTAAGGCTCGTGATATTCGTAATGCTTTAAGAAAAGAACGTGAATCATTGCGTAATAAAAGTAAAGATACGCAAAAATTTTTAGTAGGTAAATTGGTGCCTGCACAAAGTAAAAATCCTAATATTAATGAATTATTTTTAGTGGAAGGAGATTCCGCTGGTGGCAGTGCCAAGTCAGGTCGTGATCGTAAGTTCCAAGCGATATTACCGTTAAAAGGAAAAGTAATTAATGCCGAAAAAACTAAAGTAATTGATCTTTTTAATAATGAGGAAATTAGTATGATTATTAATGCGATTGGTGCTGGTGTTGGTAACGAATTTAGTATTGAAAATTGTAATTATAATAAAGTCATTATTATGACTGATGCCGATACTGATGGTGCCCATATTCAAATTTTATTACTAACTTTTTTCTATCGTTATATGCGAGATTTAATTACTTCGGGTAATATTTATATTGCATTACCGCCTTTATTTAAAATTTCTTTTAAAGAAGAAGAGCAAGAGAAACATGTATATGTTTGAAATGAGTTAGAATTAAAAGATAAAGTTGAAACAATTAAAGGTAAATATGACCTGCAACGTTATAAAGGTTTAGGAGAAATGAATGCTGAACAATTATGAGAAACAACTATGGACCCAAACGTCCGTCAATTAATTAAAATTACTATTGAGGATGCTCTATCAGCAGAAACAGAAATTCAAATATTAATGGGTGATAAACCAGAAAAAAGACGAAAATGAATTGAAGAAAATATTTCTTTTGAAGCTAGTGATTATTAAGAAAAAAAGGAGTTTATAAGTTATGAATAGTAAAGAAGAGATTCAACAAAATAATGAACAAATTTTATCTTATCCTATTGATGATATTGTTGCAGAACGTTTTGGTCGATATGCCAAATATATTATTTTAGAACGAGCATTGCCCGATGTCCGTGATGGTTTGAAGCCAGTTCAACGTCGAATTTTGCATGCTATGAATGATTTGGGTTTAACCAATGATAAAGCATATAAAAAAGCAGCTCGTGTTGTTGGAGAAGTAATTGGTAAATATCATCCTCATGGTGATACAGCGGTTTATGCTGCGATGTGTAGAATGGCACAAGAGTGAAAGGTAGCATGACCATTAGTACAAATGCACGGTAATAAAGGTTCAATTGATGGTGATAATCCTGCTGCGATGCGATATACAGAAGCACGTTTATCATTAATTTCAGAATTATTACTGAAGGATATTAAGAAAAATACTATTAGTTTAATTAAAAATTTTGATGAATCAGAAACAGAACCAACAGTTTTACCTGCCTATTTTCCAAATTTATTAGTAAATGGTGCTTCTGGAATTGCCGTTGGAATGGCAACTAATATTCCACCTCATAATTTACAAGAAGTAATTAATGCAATTGTCATGAGAATTAATAATCCACAATGTAATTTAAACGAATTAATGCGTGTTATTAAGGGTCCTGACTTTCCAACCGGAGGAATTATTCAAGGGATTAAAGGTATTAAAGAAGCTTATCGTTCTGGTAAGGGGCGAATTGCAATTCGTGCCAAAACTCATATTAATAATGAAGGTGAAATTCCACAAATAATTATTACCGAAATTCCATTTGAAGTTATTAAACAAGATTTAATTAAAAAAATTGATGATGTTAAAACATTAGCAAAAATTCATGGTATTAAAGAAGTACGTGATGAAACGGATCGTTTTGGTTTACGAATAGTTATTGATTTAGTAGAAGATAGTAAACCACAAGAAATTTTAAATTATTTATTTAAAAATACCAATTTACAAATTTATTATAACTTTAATTTAGTAGCAATTGCTAACAAAAAACCAGTACAAATGAGTTTAATTAATATGTTAGATTTTTATATTAATCATCAAATTGATGTTGTTACTAAGCGTTCACAATATGACTTAGCACAATTAGAACGAAGATTAGAGATTGTTAATGGTTTAGTTATTGCATTAAGTGAAGTTGATAAAGTAATTAAAATTATTAGAACATCAACTGACCGTATGCAAGCAAAATTAAATTTAATATCAGCTTTTAATTTTACTGATATTCAAGCAGAAGCAATTGTACAATTGCGTTTATATCGTTTAACTGCTACTGATATTCAATCATTAGTTTTAGAAAAAGCAGATATTGAAAGTAAAATTATTGTTTTACAAGAAATTCTTAATAATGAAAATTCACTACGTCAAGTTATTATTACTGAGTTAGAACAAATTAATTCTCATTTTTCTGGATTAAGAAAATCACAAATTCAAGGTGAAATTTCTGAAATTACAATTGATGAAAAAGCAACATTGCGACAAGAAAATGTATTTGTTAGTATTAGTTATGATGGTTGAATTAAGGTAATAAGTAGTAAAGTATTTTTACAAAATCTTGATTATCAAGATTTTGGGCGTAAGCCAAATGATGTTATTATTGGTGGAGCAATGTTCAATAATTTTAATAATTTATTATTTTTTACAAATAAAGGTAATTATTTTTTAATACCAATTTTTAAATTAGAAGAAAATAAATGGAAAGATAATGGTATTCATGTTAATACGTTATGTAAACTTGAAGGAAATGAAAAAATTATTAGTGTTGCGCAAGTTAATAGTTTTGAACAGCCAAATGTAAATATAGTAGTCGCTACTAGATATGGTTTAATTAAAAGAATGCCACTTTTAGAGTTAGCAACTACCAGATTTAATAAAACCGCCAAATATGTTAAATTAAAAGAGAACGATAGTGTTATTAGTGTTAATAGTACTACCGGTCATGATTTTATTGTTATTAGTACTCGCAAGGGTATGACTTTAAAATATTTAGAAACGAAAGTTCCATTATTAACTAAAACTGCAACAGGTGTTAAAGCTTTGAAAATTAATTCTGAAGAAGATGAAGTGGTAGGAATGGCTTGTGGTAATAGTAATGATATTTATGCAATGTTAACATCAGTTGGAACAATTAAACGAATGTTATTCAATACTATTGAACAAACTTCACGAACAACAAAAGGTAATAAAGTAATAAAAGTTCCTAAAAGTAAAAGTATTAGTATTATTAAAACTTTCTTATCACCAGCAACATCTTTTATTAATATATTAACGAAAAAAGAAAAATGATTAGTGATTAAAGCAAGTGACATTAATCTTAGCAAGGTAAATGAAGGAACTGGCAAAGTAGTTGTTGATGATATTATTGCTGGCGGTAGTAATTTAGTGATTGATTTAAAAACTGATGTTATTGATGCTGATATATCATCAATATCAGAAAATTTTGATGGAAAAGAAAGCAACAATGGTATTTAAAATAAACTTTTTTATTGAAAATTATGGACTTTTTAAAGAATTAGTTTTTTTGATTTTCATAATATAAATTTAAATAATAATTTTAGTTAAGAGTGAATAGGATATGACTTATATCAATGCTATAATTATTATGGTAGTGATTTAAGGAGGAAGTATAGATGACAAATAATATTATTAAATATCAATCTCTAATTAATGGTGACTTGTATGAAAATGGTAATTGAATATCAGTTATCAATCCCACCACTAATAAAATAGCAGGCCAAGTTCCTGCCTTAACTAAAGTTGAAATTAAAAAAGTATATGAATCTGCAAAATTTGCTCAAAAAAATTGAGAACAAATGCCTATTTTAAAAAGAATTTCTTTTTTAAATTCTTGAAAACAATTAATTATTCACGATAAATTAATACTTGCTGAATTAATGACTAATGAAATTGCTAAAGGCACAAAAGCAGCTTGCAGTGAAATTGATAGAACAGTTGAATATATTGAATATACTTTACAAGAAGCATTACGTCTTCATCCTGAATCTTATACAGGTGATAGTTGAGGAAGTATGAACAAATTAGCTGTTTTTGAATACGTACCAAAAGGAATTGTTCTTGCTATTTCCCCTTTTAATTATCCGATAAATTTATCAGTCTCTAAAATATTTCCAGCACTTGTGACTGGTAATAGTGTTGTTTTTAAACCCGCAACACAAGGATCATTGGTGGGATTACACTTAGCTAAATTAGCTAAAGAAGCTAACATTCCTAATGGTGTTTTTAATGCTATAAGTGGTAAAGGTAGTGAAATTGGTGATAGTTTAGTTGAAAATGAAGCAATTAATGTTATTTCTTTTACTGGTAGTGCTGTTGTTGGTAATCGTATTTCACAGAAATCTTTAAAAGCTGATTTGATTTTAGAATTAGGAGGTAAAGATCCAGCAATAGTGCTTAATGATGCTGATCTTGAAGATACAGCAACCAAAATCATTAAAGGTGCATTTAGTTATTCAGGACAACGCTGTACTGCTATTAAAAGAGTGTTAGTACAAAGAAAAATTAGTAGCAAATTAATTCCAATTTTAAAAGAAAAAGTTGAAAAGTTAACTGTTGGTTTGCCCACAGATGATTGTGATATTACTCCTGTTATTGATCAACCAACAGTTGATAATGCTAAAAAATTAATTAAAGATGCTTTAGATAAAGGAGCCAATTGTTTAGTTGGTAATAAATTTAAAGAAAATTTAATGTGACCAACTATTATTACTGACGTAACAACAAAAATGAATTTAGCATGAGAAGAACCTTTTGCACCATTGTTGCCGATTATTATTTTTGATGAAGTAAAAGAAGCAATTAATATTGCAAATGATTCACAATATGGTTTACAAGCTTCTGTTTTTACTACTAATATTAATAGTGCAATGAGTATTGCTAAATTATTAGAAGTTGGAAGTGTTAATATTAACGATCAGTCACAACGTGGTCCCGATCACTTTTCTTTTGTTGGTGTTAAGGATTCGGGTCTTGGCGTACAAGGTATTCGTCCTTCGTTACTTGCTTTTACTAGACCAAAAGGGATTGTTATTAATTGAAAAACAAAAATTTAAAAGAAAAAATAAAACTTATTTTAATAAAAAAATAAGTTTTATTTTTTTATTAAAATAGTGGTAAGATAAAAATGTAATAAATTTTTGTCCTTGTTAATTAGATTTTTATTTTTTTAACATTCTTATATAAAAAGCATAATAAAAATATTACATATCATTGTAACTTTTATTTTAAAAAGTAAGTTATTAAAATAGTGCCGAGGATAAAGTACTGTTACATGAAATGCAAAAAATATGGAGGTAAATATGGCAAAACGAAAAATTGTCCTTGTTGGATGTGGAGCTGTTGGTAGTAGTTTTATTTACAGTGCCATTAATCAAGGTTTAGCCCAAGAATATGTATTAATTGATGCTTTTGAAGGTATAGCTGAAGGTAATGCGATTGATTTTGCTGATTGTCAAGCAGCTTTAGATCATCCTTTTATTTCAATTAAGGCGGGAAATTACAGCGATTGTAAAGATGCTGATATTATTGTTATTACTGCCGGAAGACCACAAAAAGATGGTGAAACAAGATTAAATATGGTAGCAGATAATGCCAAAATTATGAAGAGCATTGCTTTAGAAATTAAAAAATCAGGATTTAAAGGTGTTACTATTATTGCATCTAATCCTGTTGATATTATGACAACTGTTTATCAAAAAATTACACAATTTGATTATCATCAAGTATTAGGTTCTGGTACAATTTTAGATACCTTACGTTTACAATATTTAATTGGAGAAAAAATTGCAGTTAATCCAAAGTCAGTTGCTGCTTATGTAATTGGTGAACATGGTGATTCTTCAATGATTCCTTGAAGTTCGGTTTCGGTAGGTAATAAAACTATTTATCAACAAATTACTGAAGGTAGAATTAAAGAAAAAGATTTAGAAGAATTAAGAAAAGAAGTAGCACAAAGAGCTTATAAAATTATTAAATTAAAGCGTGCAACTTTTTATGGTATTGGTGCAGCATTGGCATTATTAGTAAGAAATATCCTTGAAGGACAAAATCACGTTTTAGTAGCAGGTGCTTATTTACAGGGAGAATATGGACAGCAAGGTTTTTATATTGGTGTACCAACAATACTTTACGAAAAAGGTTGAAAAAGAGTAGTTCAGTTACCATTAACGAAAGAAGAGCAAACGGCATTTGATAAATCTTGTGCAATTATTAAAGAAACTTTAGAAACAGTTTTTGCTGCTATTAAATAAAAGATAGGAGTAGTTTATTCGTGAATACAAGTGTAGAAAATATCAATAATGAAGAAACATTAACAAGTATTGAAACTTATATTGCTGTTTATAAGTATGCATTAAAGAAAGCAGAAAGTCCGTTATTAAAAACTTTTTTAATGGGTATTGCGGCTGGATTTTTTGTTGGTATTGCTTATATTGCGGCTATTTTTGGTAGTAGAGGATTAAGTGATAATGGTATTAAAAATTTAACATTTGGTTTTATTTTTACTTTAGCAATTACTATGATTGTCTTTATGGGTGGTGAACTTTTTACTTCTAATTCCATGATATTTATGCCATTAATAAAAAAACAAGTTAAGTTAACAAGAATGTTAATTAACTTACTAGTAGTATTAATTGGTAATTTTATAGGTTGTTTTATTCTTTCATTATTTACATGATGAGCAGGCTTTTTTGATAATCAAGCTTTTTTGGATAATGCTGTTAGTATTTTTAATCATAAATTAGTAATGTCTTGATGAAAAGCCTTTTTTAGTGGTATATTATGTAATTTTTTAGTAGCAGGAAGTGTTTATATTTCTCATGCCACTCGTTTATCTACTGCTAAATTTTTATTAATAGGATTAGTAATTATGGTTTTTGCCTTATCTGGTTTTTCTCACGTTGTAGCAAATTCTTATGTTTGAGGATTAGGGCCTTTATTTAATATTTATGGAATTCATAGTGGATTTAATGACTTTTTACAATTTGGTTATCAAGTACAACTTCCAACCTTATTTGGTAATTTTATTGGTGGTGGTATTTTATTACCTGGTATGTATTATTTAATCTTTAGAAAAGAATTACCAAAAATAACATTATAAATATATTATTAGTTTAATATAAAAATTAATCCATTACTTTAGTTTTAAGTAATGGATTTATTAATTTTATGAAAATAAATTAATTGTAAATAGAAGTTATTTGATAAGTATATTTTAAAATTTGTTTCTTTATTTCATACAATAAAAGAAATTAACTATATTCGTGATGATGAAGTTATTATTAACTCAGATAATGGAGACTATAGTCTTTTAGTAAGTAATTCCGATTTTACTATTAATAAATTATCGTGAACAGCAAAATATTTTTTTAAAACTAATAGAGAAGTTTGAGTAATTAAAGATGATAATAATCAAGTATTAATTTATGATTATGTAAGTAATACATATTCTGAATTAGATCTTTATGGAATTGATATTATTAGATTAAATAGTAAAACATATATTTTAAAAGAAGATAGTAAAAATATTCAAATTATTGATTCATCAGGTCAAGTTATTAAAGGAAAATATAATTTTGAAATTTCTGATGATTATGATTTATTGAATATTAATAGTCAATTATTACTTTTATTTGATCGACAACAAAAAATGACAGTTAGAATAATTGAGAGAAATCTTAATTCTGAAAATGAATTAGTTGTATTAAAAACAATAAATTTAACTAATGAAATAAGTGAAATAAAATTATTAAATAATCAAGAAAATAAGGGTAAATCTTCAACTAATTTTTTCGTTAAAACATTAAATAATCCAAATTATGTTCTTAATATTGATTCAAATATAAACAAAATTGAGAATTTAGAAGTTAATACTAAAAGTATTCCTGATGGAATGAATGGCGAAATTAATAGATATAATAAAACAGTTAGTATTTTTACACAGTATAAAACTGATGACTTATATTGATATCAAGTATTTTAAATAATATTATTTAAATAATTACCTAGTTACTGATATTTTGTATTTTTAATATTAGTAACATTTTTTCATATAAGGAAGTTTAAAAATAATTCTTTTATTTAATTGAACTAACTATTTAATTATGCAATAATATTGTATTGTATATAACTCAATTATTATTAAGGAGGCGCACAATGCGTGATGGATTAACTTTAAGATGTGAAGTTTGCAAAGAAGAAAATTATATTGCTGATCGTAATAAAAAAACTAAGCCTGAAAAATTAGAAACAAAAAAACATTGTTCTCGTTGTAATCAACATACACTACATAAAGAAAAGAAATAAGTAAAACTTATTTCTTTTCTTTAATTTGCAGTACAATATACTTAGTTATTAATTAATGATTTATTAAAAGGATTGAATTTAAAATGAAAAATTTAAATAAAAAAGAAATTATTGAAACAATATTAACCAAAAATAAAATAGATGCTATGTTATTTTACTCTTCCGAAAATCGCTTTTGATATAGTGATTTTATTTCAACGTTAGGTTATTTATTGATTAGCAAAAATGATGCAAATTTATTATTAGATGGAAGATATATTACTGAGGGAAAAGAAAATGCCAAAAATGTTAAATGCATTCAATTTAGTAATATTTTTTCTTCGTTGAAAGATTTATTAAAATCACAAAAAATTAAAAAAATTGGTTTTGAAGCAGAATATATTACTATTGCTCAATTAGAAAGTTGAAAGCAAGAAATTAAAGATATTGAATTTGTTCCAATTTATGTTAGTTCATTAAGAATGATTAAAGATGAAATCGAAATTGCACGAATTGCAAAAGCTTGTGCTATTGGTGATTTGGCTTTTAATGAAGTTTTAAGCTTTATCCGACCTGGTGTTAGTGAAAAAGATGTTGAAGATATAATATTACGTTCATTTGTTAAAAATGGTGCAACAAAAGCATCATTTGATACTATTGTTGCTTCTGGAGAAAGAGGAGCAATGCCTCATGGTAAAGCTAGTAATAAAAAAATTGGCAATAATGAGTTAATTACTTGTGATTTTGGTTGTGTATATGAAGGTTTTTGTTCAGATATGACTAGAACTTTTGCGATTGGTAAAGTTAATCCAAAATTAATTGAAATTCATGAAATAGTTAAATCAGCACAAATGGCAGGAATTAAGGCTGTAAAATCAGGTATAGCTATTGGTGAAATTGATAAGATTTGTAGAGAATATATTAAAGAAAAGGGTTATGAACAATATTTTACTCATGGTACTGGTCATGGACTTGGTATTGAAATTCATGAATCACCTTGAGTTATTAAAAATGAATCTACTATTTTAGTTCCGGGAATGGTTATTACTGTTGAACCAGGTATTTATATTCCTAATTTAGGTGGTGTTAGAATTGAAGATGATATTTTAGTTACCAAAGATGGTTATCAAATTTTAACAAAATCATCTCGTGAAATTGACATTTGAAAGGAAAAAAAATAAAAATGATTAACGTTAATGATTTTAAACCAGGAATTACTTTTTTACATAATAAAACTGATATTTTAATAGTTATTGAATCAGCACATTCTAAAAGTGGACGTGGACAAGCGCATGTGAAGGTAAAAGCAAAAAATTTAAGGACACAAGCTATTATTAGTATTACTTTTACCGGTGGTGATACAGTTTATCCAGCTATTATTGATAAACGACCAGCAATTTATAGTTATGATGATGGTATGTATTCAGTTTTTATGGATAATGAAGATTATAATGAAATTAGGATTGATCAATCACGCTTATCATGAGAAAAAAAATTTTTAGTTCCTGGTAATGAAGTATCATTAAGGGTTTATAAAAATTTAGAAATATTAGGTATTGATTTACCTCCTTCGGTAGTATTAGCGGTTGTTGATGCTCCACCAGGAGTCAAGGGAAATAGTGTTTCTAATACGACAAAAACAGCTATTTTAGAAACTGGTTTACAATTACAAGTACCAATGTTTATTAATAATGGTGATAAAATTGTAGTAAGTACAGATGAAGGGAAATACAAAACTCGCGCTTAAGAAAGGTGAATATTATGGAAATACTTATTGAAGAAAGTAAAGTTGGAACATTAAAATTATCTTCGTTAGTTATTAAAAAATTTATTTATATGTTATTAATTAATGATAACTACTATCAATTAACATTAGAAGATGTTGAAGTTCTAATGTTAGAAACAAATGATATTACTGCTATTAATAATAATATTGTTGTGCGAATAAAATTAATTGTTAATCCAAATGAAGATTTAGTAAATTTAAAAAATAAAATTAATAATTTAATTTTAAGACGTACTGAATCAGCTTTAAATTTATTTTTATTAAATATTCATATAATATTTATTGCTAAAACTAAGGAAGTAGAAATCAACAATGCAAGAACAAAAGAAGATAACCCAGCATCATAAAAGAATTGGCATGATGGAAGTATTATATCAATATTTCCTTGAAGGTCAATCACAACAAGCATTTAAACAATTTCTTTTTGAAGAAGAAGGTAAGAGTTTAATTACTGAACAATGTGAGATATTAAATAAAATAATTGATTATGAATATGATTTAATAGATTTAATTAATAAAAATTTAAAACAAGGATGAGATTTTGAAAATTTAAAACCAATTGAACAAGCAATTTTAATTTTAGCAGTGTATGAAATTGTCCATACTAAAACAGATAAAAAAATTATTATTAATGAAGCTATTATTATAACTAAAGTTTATTGTCCAAATGATGCTTATAAATACATTAATGGTGTTTTAGATAAAATAAATAAGTAATTATAACTAGTATATGATTGAATTTAGTTAATAACTATATTTCTAATATAAATATATTATCTTATTTTAAAGATATTTTTTATGTTATAATGTAATATTTTTGTTCAATGTAACTATTTTTTAAAAATTAATAGTTAAAAAATAAAAAAATAAAGTATAATATACTTTAATAAACTTAATATAAGTTTTTATCCATTGTTTTTTTAAAGCAAATGGGTTCTTTTGTTTTTAAAAAGGAGAAGTATATATGCCATTAACTAAAGAAGAATCTTTTTTACTATTAGATAAAGAAATTAATAAATTAGATGAAAAAATATCTTATATTGATAAAAAAAATACAGAATTAAAATTAAATATTTCATTAATCGAAGAGGAGGAATTTTTTACATTAGATGAAGAAATCAATGAATTAACTGGACAAATATTTGATGAAGAAGATAAAAATATAAAATTAATAGGAGAAATTAAAGTATTAGAAAAAAATATTAAAGTTTTAGAAAAACAAAAAAACCAAAAAAATTGAAAACTAACTTTTTTAAATGTATTTACTTTTGGTATTTTTAAATATTATAAAAACAAAAATATTGATAAGCAAATTAAAGAAATAAAAATTAAGAGAGAATGTTTGAAACAAACGATAAATAATAATAAAAATATTATTAAATTGTTAAAAATTCAAAAATTAAAAATTATTAAAAAAACTAATATTCTTTTAAAAAACTTATTTTTTGTTAACAATCGATTAATTAAAATTAATAAAGAATTTTTTCAACAGTTAGATAATTTAAAAAATCAAATAGCAAAAATAGTAGATCCTATTAATAATGATTCTTCATTAGAACAAAATTCTTCTGGATATAATAGTGATGATGATAGTCATATTGAAGTACTTTCTGAATCTGAGAAAAAAGATGATATTTTAAAAATATCTTTAAATAAAAAAAGTATCTTTAGTGAAGAAATAGAAGTAGATGTTACTGTTAATAAATTAAATTTTAATGATGATGATAGTGATATTGAAGTACTTTCTGAATCCGAGCAAGAAGATGATATATTTTTAAGTAAAGATAGTGGTTTTAATGAAGATGATGACGGCAGTGATATTGAAGTACTTTCTAAATCAGTGGAAGAAGAAGATGCTAAAATATTTGGAAGTTGTTGTTTTAGTCAAAATTTAATAAACAATTTCGCGAAAAGTTTTTCTACAGTACCTCCTATTTTACAAAAAAGTATTTTAACTAGTTAAAATACTTTTTTTAAAACATATTAGTGAAAAAAATAAAAATAATAATTAAAAATAAAAAAGTAAGTATAATTTAATTTATAAACTAAATATAGTTTTTAACCTATTGCTTTATTTATAAGTAAATGGGTTTTTTTAATTTTTAAAGGAGAAAAAAATGTTAATCGAAAAAATTAATATATTAAAAAAAGCAAAAGAAGAATTGGATAAAGAAATATTTTTTATTGAGAAAAAAAGTGAAGAAATAGTTGAGCAAATTGAATCTTTAGAAAATAAAATTAAACGTTTAAAAAAATTAAAAAAATCAAAAAAAATACAACTATTTTCAAATATTAATAAACAAATTAAAAAAACAGAATTAAATATAAAAACTTTAATAGAAGAAATTGATGAAAATGAAAAAAATGCACAACCATTTAAAAATTCAAAATTAAATATTTTAAAAGAAATTATTGATTTACAAGGTCAGTTATATGAAAATAAAGTTAAGAGATATAAAGAAATATTTGAACAATTAGATTTTATTTTAAAAAATAAAAACTTTGAAGAATTAGAACATTCTATATATCCATCTAAGAAAAATCCTTTTGAAGAAGATGGTGATACAGAATTATTTGATAGTATTAGTTTCTCAGCAATTCAAATTAAGGATTTAGAACAAAAAATATTTGATTTTGAAGAAAAAAATAAAGAAATATTAGATAAAATTGATTTACTTGAACGTGATATTCAAGATTTAAGAGAAAAAAAAGCAGAAAAAAATTGACAAATAACTTTTGTAAATACTATTAGTTTTGGTATTTTTAAATATGTTAGAAACAAAAAAGTTAATAAAGAAATTAAAGAAATAAAATTGAAAACAAGAAATTTAAGAGAAGAAATAAATGAAAATGAAAAAAATATTAAACCACTTAAAGTTTTAAAATTAAATATTTTTGAAAATATTATTAATTTACAAGTCAGTTTGATTAATAAAATTACAAATGAAAAAAATGAAGAAATTTTTGATAAATTAAATTTAATTTCAGAAAATGAAATATCAAAGCAATTTGATGAAAATAATCCTTTTTCTAGTAAAAAAGAATTAATTTCAAGAGTTAATAGTCAATATAGTGATCTTGGTTTTGAAACAGATATTGAAAAAAATCAATCTTGTTTTAGTTTGCCAAATGAAGATAAAGCAGAAGAAAAATTAAGTTCTTCTTTGAGATTAATAAATTATTTATAAGAAAAAAAGATTTTAGTTAAGAATGGATTTAAAAAGTTATTATTTAAAATAACTTTTTAAATTTATATATTAAATATAATTAATTATCAATGATATTATTGGCAATTAAATATAATAAATAAGTACATAATGTTACTTATTTATTTCAATGTTATAATTATTTTAAGATTAAATTTAAAAATATATAATTAGATTGGAAGTAAAAAATGATTCCCGAATATCGATTATTTAACCATCTTTTGCTTTTAAAAAGTAATTATTTTTTTAAGCGCGAAATTAAAAAAAAATTAGGTCATTTAAAAGCAAAAGATTATCGTAATACTTATAACTTAATATTTAATAGTAATCAAAATTTAATGTTTATGAAAATAATAAGTGTTTATTTATATTTCAATAAAATTTCTTATAAAGAATATTTAAGATTAGTTGCAAATTTTATATTAACTATTTCTGCTTTAATTCCTACTTTTAAGCGTCAAGAAAAACAGTTAGATGATTATCAAAATGCCAAGGAACTTTTATTATTACTTGGATGTAAAGATCAAATAAAAGTTTGGTTTGATGATACTTCAAAAGTAGTATTACCTGATTTTTTGATAAATAATTCTAATTTGAAAAAAGAAAGTTTGCTAATAATTAAAAGATTGGTAAATATTAGTGGTAATATTTTTATTAATTTAACTAAGAATGAAACAAACATAAAAAATAATTATGAGTTTGGAAGTTTATTAATGTTATTTTATTTGTTGGATTTAGAAACTAGAAAAACATTGCTGACAAAAGATAGTACTGATTTAAATTTAAAAGCTTTTTTTTCATATGAAACTTTATTTACTAATAAGTTGATAATTTTAGATGAATTGGTTAAATGCGCTATGCGCTTAGAACAAACTAATTTTAATTTTTATATTAGAATAATGAATTATTCTTTGTTAGGAAATTATCAATAAATTAAGGAGAAAAAATATGAATAATTATGATGTAAAAGTTGATAATATTAAAAGTAAATTTTTAAATATTAATAAAGATATTATTATTGCTTTGTCTTCTATTTATGATCAAAATATTGCTTATGAAGTTTATTTAGTTTTTGATGGTAAAGATATGTTACTTAATAGTAATAGTAATATTTTATTTGAAAATAATAGTAATTGTATTTTTATTGGTATTGGTAGTACCAATAATATGACTCGTTTTAATGATTTAGCAACTTATACCAATGATGATGTAAAAATATTAATGACAAAATATTTTCCTGAATTAAAAAAAAGTAACATTGATTTTCTTGGTGGTAATGGTAAAAATTACTTAGAATTTATTATTAATGAGGTTATACCATTTGTTATTAAAAAGTTTAATTTAAAAATTAAAAATTTAAATGCCATTGGTTGTTCTTTGGGGGCATATTTTTGTTTACAAATGTTATATTTATCAAAATTACCATTTACAAAATTATTATTATTTTCGCCAGCAATTTGATTTAATTCACAAATTATTGAAGATTTAAAAACTAAAGTTTTAAATAATAATCAACCTTTAATAGTTGAACTATGGGTAGGAAAAAAAGAACCAAAGTTTTTTGAAGGCAAATTAGTAACAAATTATGAAAGTAATACTATTGAATTAAAAAAAATATTAACTAATAGAAAAATTACTACTAATCTAGTAATTGATGAAAATGGTGCTCATGGTTTTAAATGATGAATTAAATATATTAATGAAAATCCTTTAATTCTTATTAGCTAATTGAAACTATGGTTTTTCTTTTTTTCTAAAAATATTATTAATTTTTAGAATTAAAATAATACTTGCAAAAAATAATACAATAGTATTATTTGTAATAATAGCAGGTTGATTAGACAATATTGCAAAAATAATTCATGTTATTGCTGATAGTACAAAAATAATATACATATATAATGATAATGATTTTGTATCTCTGGTGCGAATTATTTTAAAACTTTGGGGAATTAAAACAATACTAGTTAAAATTGCTCCAATTCAAGATAAAATATTAATTGTAAGTTCCATATCTTTCTCTCCTAAATTCTTACTATATTTTAGTATTCTAAATTTTATTATAAGATATTAATGGTTAAGTTGATAGTAAAAATAATAATTTTAAGTATAATTATTTTAATAAATTAATATATGGGAGGAAAAGTGAGCAGAAATAATAGTATTATAAAGTTTAATGAGAATGAATTAAAAATTATTAAAGAAAATATACATTCAATTTATAACAAGATTTTAAATACTTCCTTTAAGCGAATGTTTATAAGCAATGTATATAAAATTATTGCTTATATTATTTTGGCATTAGGTTTTTTTACTATTATGTTAGGGATAATTTTTCTGAGTAGTTTATTACCTGAAAAAGTGTCTAGCACATTTTATTTAGTAATAGTTATTATTGGTATTATTTTTATTTTAGTTGGAACATTGTTAGTAACAGTTGGACAAACTTTTTCCAAAAAAATAAAACGAGAATTTTTAGAATATAATATTAATTATTTAAAAATGGCAGTTAATTCTACTTTTAAAGCAGTTGAAATTACTAATGTTACTAAGAATTTTACCATTGTACCACAAAAATTCTTAGTTATTGGTAGTGATTTTAATCATCGTGTTTGAACTGAAAAAGTTATTATTGGTAGTATTAATGATAAAAATTTTAATTGTGGAACAACGTTAGAAAAGATTACTAGAACTTACAAGACAGGAAAAACTACAACTACTAGTACTACATATAATCGATATCTTTATTTTACGTGTTTAATTGATATGCAAGATGTAATAACAACGATTGTTCCTGAAACATTAGGTTCAAGAATTATGGGTTCAAATCGTGGTGATCAACTTGAATCAGCAGCATTTGAGAAGTTATTTGCTCTTGATTATAGTGATCCAATTAAGTTAAGAAAGTTATTAGTGCCAAAAGTAATGAGCAAAATGATTGATTTAGCAAATATACAAGAAAAAATACCACGTATTTATGTTAATAAAAATCAAGTCACTCTAATGTTTCCTTATATGAATATTGGTTCTGATAATAGTTCTACTGCTAATTTATTAAATTTAGTTATTGCTAATAGTGAAGAAAAATTATTAGAAAATATTGTTGAAATGTTAAATTTTACATTAGATATTATAATAAACTCTTATCAATGAGTAGTAAGTTTAGATTTAAGTAAGGAATTATTATTTAAATAATTAAAAAATATTAAAAGTGATTGGGAATTCCAATCACTTTTAAATTTAGATTATTAATCTTGTCATTTTAATTTGTGAGCAGCAATTCCCATAAAAATTGCTAGTATTATTAAACTAATACCTCCATATAAATACATTTCTCATGTCATTTTAAATGTTCCATTTCAACATTCAAAGTAAGGCAAAGTAGAGTATTTAAATGGTGAGAAATAACTAATAATATTTAATACTTTACTACTTGTAATTCAATCAATAGGCATAATTGAGCCACTTAAGTAAGCAACAGGTAAATATAATACGTTGGCAACAGCAATAAATGAAGTAATAGTCTTAAATAATGATGCTAACATTATTCCCAAACCAATAGTAGTAATAAAAATAATAATAATTCATGGAATCGAAGCACCAATTTGAGTAGGAAGAGCAATAACACTTCAGCCATACGTACCACCAAAGTAAATGCCACCTCATAATAATGTTCATAAGAAAGAAATTATTGAAGCAAATACACCGATGATAATTACAGCAGTAACAAAAAATAAGGGATGAATATTAGTTGCACCAATTCTTTTTAGTAATACAGATAATTTAAATTCAATAATTGTTTGAGGAATAATAAATATTCCAACTGAAATAATATTAATAATCGCAATACCAGCAATCATTTGTTTAACGGCAGTAATGGTGCCAGCAACATCAGCACCAGTATGCCGTATTGATTCTCCTTGAATTCCCAAGATTAGAATTGGATAAACAATTAGAAAAAATGGGACAAAGAAGCCTTTTAGATAATATTTAAACATTAAATTCAATAACGGTATTTGTTTAGAAGGGCGTGTTTTTGCGGCATTTACAATTTTGTTTGGATCTTGCTGACCTTTTTTCTTAGATAATGCTTCTTTTTCTGCAGCAATAGTAGGTTTTTTATATTTTTGAAATTGTTGAGATGTATAGTTATGAACTGAACCATATTCTTTAACAACCTCTTTAACAGTCCGTTTTTCAATAATGTCACCATCGTGCATATAAATGATACGTGTACAGAAATTTTCAATTTAACTCATGTTATGAGTAACTAAAATCATTGCTACATTTTTTTCAACAATATTTTTTTGTAAAAAATCAAATATTTCTTCCTTAACTTCAATATCTAAACCAGTTGATACTTCATCTAAAATAACCAAGTCAGGTTTATGAATAACGCTTAATAATATATTAAGTCGTTGTTGTTGACCACCAGATAGAAACATAATATTTTTATTTTTAGCAGCTGATAATTGATAGGTATTTAATAATTCATTTAATTGACCAACATTGATTTCGATATTAAATGTTTCTAAATAATAAGTAAGCATATCCATAACAGTAATCCCTGGTGGATATTTTGATTCTTGAAATTGGAAACCAATAACAATACCTTCTTTTTTTTGGGAACATATCAATGTTGTCTATAACATTCATTTATTGTCTTTAAATTATAAGATTAGACGAGAATAATTTAGACTTCAATATGCAATTGTATGTTAATCTTAACACTTGAAAAATATTAGTCAACAATAATACTTACTTATTGTCATTATTTAGTGATAATTTCCTATTAGTTATCGAGTAAAAATTTCCCAAAAGTGAAGTTAAATATACTTGGTGATAAATATGGAAAGAAGTATGACTATGAAAGAAAAATATAAATACAAAATTATAAATGATATTATTATTAATAAATTATCTAAACATCAAGCCAAGAATAAACTTAATCTAACTATTAGAAGAATTAACCAATTAATTCAAATTTTTAATAGAGAAGGTAAAGTTGATTTTATTCATAAATCTCGTAATAAAATTTCTAATAAGGCAACAAATTTTGAAATCAAAATTAAGATTATAAACTTGTATAAAACAAAATATTATAATTTTAATTTTCAACATTTTCATGAGAAATTAATTAATGAAGAAAAAATTAAGATTTCATATAGCACACTTTATACTATATTAATTAAAGAAAAAATTACTTCACCAAAAAGACATAAAAATAAAAAAAATAACTTACATCCAACAAGAAATCGAAGAACAAATTTTGGTGAATTAATTCAAATGGACGCCAGTAATCATCATTGATTTGGTAACGATAAACCAAAATCATTTTTACATGCTGCAATTGATGATGCTACAGGAAATATTGTTGGACTATGATTTGATCATCAAGAAACATTAGATGGTTATTATAATATTTTTTATCAAATTTTAACTAATTATGGAATACCAAAAACATTTTATACCGATAATAGAACAGTTTTTGGATATAAGAAAAAAGTTGATGCAGGAAAAATAAATACAGAAAATGACACTTATACTCAATTTCAAAAGTCCTGTAATGATTTAGGTGTTGTGAAATAATCAGAACTTCAATTCCGCAAGCTAAAGGTCGCGTTGAACGCTTATTTGGAACACTTCAAAGTCGTTTAATTAGTGAATTACGACTTAATAAAATTAGAAATTTAGAAGAAGCTAACAAATTTCTTAAAACATACATAAGTACTTTTAATAAACAATTTGCCTTTCCTATTGATGATACTAAATCTGCTATGGTTAAAGCTCCTACACAGGAAGAAATCAATATTTATCTTTCAAGATTTTCTAAAAGAAAAACAGATAGTGGTTCAACCATAACATATTATGGTAAAAAGTATTTTCCTTATAAAAATAACAAAGTTCAATACATACAACCTAGAACTGATGTAATTGTACTTAAATCATTTATTAATGAATTATATCTTAGTTACAATAATCAAATGTATGAACTAAAAGAAATAGCACAAAAACCAATTATAAAAGAAAATTTAATAAAAATTAAAAAAGTTTATATACCCAATAAAAATCATCCTTGAAGATATGGATATCAATAATTCTTAATTAAAATTAAAAATCTATTTTATAAGATATTTAATTTTATAAATACTAAACCATATAAAATTTTAAAACGTTTGCGTATGAGCAAATTTGGTGTTCTAAAATTGATTTTAAATATAAAAGAAATTGTAATTGCAATCTCTCGTTTTTACATTTGTGGTAAGTTTGATTTAGTCGGATTTATTAATAAATTATTTAAAGTTACATTATTAATTTTATTAACATCTATATTTATTTCACTATTTGATTTTCTTATATATAATTCTTTTACTTTTTTAATATTTCCAAAAAGTTCTTTTGATATTTTTATAAAAAAATCATTTTTTTCTTTAATTATTTTATTTTTATCAATTTTTCCAAAAGTAAATATTTTCAATATTGAATAACTAATTTTTTTAAATTTGCTAATCTTTTGTTTTTTTAAATTTTCATTAATATCAACAATAGTAGTTTGAACTAAATTAACTCTATTACTAATAATTTCTGGAGTAAATTGATTTTTATTAATAATTATTTTTTTCAATTCTCTATTAATTCATTCATATTCTTCTTGTAAATTTTTATTCATTTTTTCATCCTTTCAAAATAAAAACTCATTTACTTTGAAATTAAAGCAATGAGTTAAAAACTTATATTAAACTTAATTAAATTATACAAAAAAAAGTTCGCAAATCAAAATTTAAAGCTAAATTTTTAACGTTTATTTGGAATTCGTGTTTATATTTATTTAACACTGTAACTTTCCAAAATAATTTATTTTTTTATAAATATTTTTGGGAAATTTTCACTCGATATTGACACAATAATACTTACTTATATAACTCAAAAATTCTTATTAAAGTAAATTTTAATAAGTTTTATTTTATTTTTAGTTATTTTTAAATTTTAGTTTTAATTTATAATAACTGTATGGCTGTATTTATTTGATAGCATTTAAAATTAACCATTTTTGTATACATATCAATGTTATAAGTTCTATCACCAATCATATGCTTTAAAATTTGTTTAATATTAGTTTCAGTAAAGCAACCAATATTCTCAACTAATGCTTGGTTTAATACACCATCTTTTGCATTAATAAAATAACCAACTTTTAATTTTTTATATTGTAAAGTTAATAACTGTAAAAAATCAATTAATTCATAATATTGACCTTTTGCAAATAAATTTATTGCATTTTGATAGTGTAATTTAGCAATTTTATCTTTTTTTCTTCCTGCCATTATCCCAAGAAATAAAACATGAAAAGCATGGAATTTATCTAAAATAAATTTAGCATTTAAAATTGTAGCAGTTTTTCTAATTCATTTTGCACTATCTCCACAAACTATTAAATTTGCTTTGTCAAAATTTTCAAAAAATAAATTACCATATTTTTTAATTAATTGTGCTGTTTTTTCTGCACCAATTTCTGTTTTTGATATTCTTATTTTGCATACTGCTCTTTTATTAATTAATTTTCCATTTTTCTTTTTACCAGTACAAAATACTAATAATCTCATAGAACATTTTTTACAATTCTTAGTATTGTGTTTTTCATTAAACTTAAATTTTCTATGTCCATTATCAATATTTACATATAAATTTTGATATGGTTGCAATGGTATTTTGAGGATATTGGCTTTTGGTAATTCAAACTTTTATATGTTCTACAAACTGTACTAGTACTTATTAAATCTTCAATAAAAGTATCACAAACATCACGATACTTTTTACCATCAGCAAAATATTTTAAAATTTGTTTAATAACATTAGGTGCAAGTTTACTATATTTTTTAACACCGAGATAGTTATCTAATAGGGATACGTATTCAGTTTTTTGTTTTTCTATGTTATAATAAGTACAAATACGTCGTTTATAATTTAATAAACCTTTTTTTGTTTTTAATTTTCTCTTTCTAAATCTATATGATTTATATTTAGATTTATCACATGTACTTCATAAATAATCATCTATTGTTTTAAATAATTCTTCTGTTTGTTTTAAACTTAATTCATCTTGATTAAAATCGTGTTTGTCTCAATCAAAAAGATTAGGAAATGGTAATATAAACATTTTTAATGTTCCTTTCTTTAAAATAATTTAATTTTAACTTATATATGTTAATAAGGAGTAAAATATGGCTTTTATTAGTAGTTATGCACAACTGAATAAAAAATATAATCTTAATTTTAGTGATAGTAGTGTTCAAGAAGTAAGAAGATATGAAAATACTCATAGTGAAACTACAATTGGTGCTTTAATGAATGTTTCTCAAGTATTATTAGATAAATATGATATTAATTTATTACCTAATAATCCCCATGGTATTAAATGAAAAATTACTAAGGACGCTGGGTGTATTATCTTTCCTAATAATCAACAAATTGATTTTATTGGTTATGCTAATGGTAATAAGATTTTTGGAAAAGAAGCAGGTGGGTCAAGTTTTTTAGGTTCAAGAACAGATGAAATAATAATGGCAGAAGAAAAAGAAACATTAACAGAAAAACAATTAACATATCGATATGAACGTTTACAAAACTCTATGTTTAGAAGTAATCGTATTAAAGTATCAAAAGAACCTATTAAAGAATGAAGTTGAACGTTTATTGATAAAAATATATATAGTCCTACTTTTGGAAAATTGATTACTCGTTATTTTTATAAAAGTTTCTTTATTACTTTTACATGTAATCCTTATGATAAATACCATCCATTTTATTTAAAATACTGTACGCCATTTTTACCATTAAATGATAAAGTGATGGAAAATCTTAAAAAAGTTGGCAAAATTTATTATGAAAATCAAGATATGTTTAGTGGTTTAGGTTTATTTGTTTTAAGATTTACTATTCAACCATTTTGAAATAAATTACCAGATATTCAAAAAAGAACATTATTAGAAATGAAAAAAAGTAATCCTGATGAATTTAATACTGTTTTTTATGGTTTTGAATTTTTAGATAGTGATGCAACAATTTTTCCATTTCAAAAAACAGTAAAATATTGACAATCATATGATTTAAAACAATTTTATAATCAAGAAAAAGATATGTATAAATTTGATTTTTATAGTGTTGGTATTGATTGAGCTACGGGACCAAAAGACCATACTGTATTTATGGTAGTTGGTTTTAAAGAATATAATAATACTGGTTATTATGATGCATATATTATTTGTGAATTAGTAGTTACTCCAAATGATTTTATAAATGAAAATGAAAAAATTAATGCTTATGTTAATGAAATTTTAGGATTAATGGATAATTTTGAGAATTTTGAACAAGCAATTTATTTTTATGATGATAAAGCAAGAACTGCCATGGATTGATTAAATCAAAAATTAATAGATGAACATAATACTATTTTAATAACACAAACTGCTATTAAACATGCTTCAAATTTAAATCAAGAAGCCGGATTAACTAATAGAGTAATTTGAATGAGAAATATTATGAGTTATGGAAATTTTTATGCAAATAAAGATGATTTACCAAAAACAACTCAATGTTTAGAAGAATTACGTTATGATGAAGCAAAAACTAACATTCCTGACAAAAATATGTATCAAGACCCATATGATGCTTTGTTTTATGCACTTTATCCATACAAAAATGTAATTAGGGGTAAAAATAATGCTACTGTGAAAAAAAGTATCTTCACATTTGCAATATAATAAACAAGTGACCTATAATTAATATTATAGGTCACACAAAATAAACGCCTTGTATTTAGGCGTTATTTTCCATTTAAAAGCATTCTTGTAAAAATAATCAAAAATAGTACAATTTATAAGTAAAATCAAGGAAAAAAGGAGTAATTTGATATGAAAAAAATTATGACAACGATTTTATATCTTGCATCAATACCATCATTTTCTATAAGCACTTATCGATGTTCATTAACAGGACATACTATTCAATGTAATGATGGTACTTGAACTAATATTCATGGTAAAGGTGCATGTTCATGCCATGGCGGAATAAAAAAATAAGATAAGGAGTAATTAAACATGAGTGAACAAAATACAGAATTACATTATGCTAAAAATATAGCAAAACAAAGAAAAACACAAAGAAATATATTTATTGGATTATTTTCATTTATGACAATATTATTTATTATTTCAGCAACAGCATTAGGACTTGCATGTAAAGATGGAAGACAAAAATTAAGTTTTTATTTAGGTCATGATTATACAGCGTACTGGGGGGTGGCATAACTATATGAGAAACTAAAAATTTACATGATGAGAATAAAATAGATTTATATTTTGGAATTAAACCAGATTATAAAAATGATATAAAATGAGATGGCATTTATCCTGATGGATATTTTGATAATTAAATTTGAATATTTATATATGAAATATTTTCACTATATTTATCAAATAAATTAATATTTTTTAAATTTATTTCTTGTTTATTGGTTATTAAAATTAAATCATAATTTCCAGCACCAAATATGCCACTAATTTCAATCCGATTTAAGTTATTAATCGGATTTTCAATTTGTAATTCAAATTCACTATTATTATCAATTTGTGATATTTCTTTATAAAATTCTAATTTAGAAAATAATTGAGATTTATTTGAACCATATAAATTTAATGCATTTTCAATTTTATTATTACTAATAATTGCTTTTGTAAAGTATTTTCCATATTCACCATTACCTAATGTTCAATCAGCTGGAATTAATGATGGTATATTGTTACTTTCTAATTCATTTGTAATAGATAATCAATTAAATTGGTTATCATCTAGTTTGAATAATTCATTTTGACTGATATCATTATTTTTTAATTTAATATTATTGGTATCTGTAAAATCAAAATATACAGATTTTAATATAACTTTTATGTCTTTGAATTTTCATATTTCTTTATCATTTGGTTTTATTGGACTTGATTTTAATTCAAAATAATAAGGTAATAAAATCTTATTATCATCATTTAAACCTTTATTAATTGATAATGATGAATAAATATTTTTTGATAACATAATAAATATTTGTTTAAATATTTTCACTTGCTCTAAGTTAATATAATTTGGATATTCAAATTCTCATTGTTTAAATAAATTAGTAATTATTTCATCTGGTTTTTGTCCTGAAAATGTATCACGTAATTCTGCAATTTTATTTTTTGGTTTACCTTTTTCATCATAATCTGCACCTTCAAAATTTCTATTGTAGTTATATGTATAACTTAACATATCTAATAATAGTTTCTGTAAACTATCAATTGGTGGTTTGTCACTTATTTCAACTTCAATATCATCAAATTTATCATATGTAGCAATACTTGTATATTCTTTACCAATTGGACCACTCTGAATTTTTCATACTTCTTTATCTTTAAGTTCTTTCTTTTCTTTTAATGGTCATTCTCCAAAAGAATAAGAACTTAAAAAATATCCTAATCAAGCATGTGTAACTCTTGCGTTTTTAATTATTTCTTTTCTTGTTTCTTTACCCCCACCAATAGCAATTAAATCTAAAACTGATTTTTCTTGTTCTATAAATTGTTTTGCTAAATTTCAAGGTAGTATTTGTTCACTAAATCATTGTTGTAATATTCTAACTTTTGGTTGAGTTTCAATAGGTATTGATAATAGTGGAAATGCTATCTTATCTTTAACAAATAACTTTGGGTATACTTCCATATTATCAACTTCACCAAGTACCTTTATATTGCCAAAAATCATGCTTCTAGGGGCTTTAATTTTTAGACCAGTTACTTTTATATCTTTATCTAATGGTTTTTGTAATTTAATAATAATTGGATAACCATCTCTTGTTTTAAAATCTTTAATTTTAATAATAGTTATGCTTTTAGTACTTCTTGTTTTTGGATTTTGATAAGGTTGTGAATAATTATTAATGATATATAAATTATCAATATTATTTTCAGTTAATGGTTCATTTATACTAACTGCATATAACTTAAATTGATTTAATAAATTTTTTTCTTGGAATATTAAATTTTTAATATCGGTCATACTATATTCAATTGTATTATCATTAATATTAGTGCTTGCTCTTTGATTTAATTGCATAGTAAAATCTGATGTTTCAGCAGCAGTAGTTTTTAATACTTTATCAATATCAATAAAACCAACTTTAATAGTATTTGCTGAAAATCTTAAACTATTATTTTCATTATTTTTAAATAAACTTTCAATTTCATAAATATATAAAGTTCTTAGTTTAAATTCATCATATGCTCTTTTAAGCTCAGGGTCACCTTTGCTATTCATAAGATTAGTAAATTCATAAGGAATATTATCAATTAAATAATCATTTTCTACTTCTGCTTGATTAAGTTTAATTTGCTTCTGTTTCTGTGGAAACTTCGTTTGTGGTTTGTTGTTGTTTTCCATTGTTCTCTCCTATTAATTGGTTATTTTCAGGATTAAATAATTTTAATTTAACTGTTAAGTTATTAATTTCTTGTTCATCATTAATATTAAATGTTTTACTAGTTAATAAATCTTTATCCATACGTACTAATATTTGAATAAATTTAAGGATATCAATATTAAATTGTCATAATTTTTGTTCAATGTAATTAATAGTTGAAATATTTACTGCTGTACTTTCTGGAACTGATTGTTGTGCAGATTTTTTTTGACTTGGTATATGAATACCACAACGTTTAAATATTTCATTAACATTTCAATCATATATATCAGTTAAATTTTTACCTTTAAAATTACTACTTGTCATATTAATATTTTCATTTTTTTCGTTATTATCTCCGCCACTTTTAAATAAATAATTTTTAGTAACTAATTCTCTTAATGCTTGTTCTAATGTTGATTGAACATTACCATAAGTTTGATTAAAAATAAATTTAGGTGAATTTAAAATGGTATCTAAAACAATTTGTTCATAAATAACATCTAATGCTTTAATTTTATCCATTACTTTATTACAATCTGCTAATTCATTTGCTTTATTTCTCATAATTGCTATTGGTATATAGTTAATATTTAATATTTGTTCTTGTTCTAAATTAGGATTATTAATAAATGATTTAAAATTTAAGGGAAATTGTTTTTTATTATCACTAATACTATAAATTGCACGATTAATAGTTACTTGTTCATTATTTAATGTATAAATTTCAAATAATCTTACAGTTTGTGCATTTTGTTGATAACTATCATAAAAAATAGTACATTGAATTAATTTACCAGTAATATCATAAACTCTTTGTTGGATATCTACTACTTGAAAATATAAATCATCATTAGCAATAAAAATTAAATAACCACCAATTCCTAATTTGCTTAATTTAAAAATAGAATTTCAATTTTTTCTATAAAATTCTTGCTGAATTAAGTATTTTTTAATAGTTTCATTATTAATATCTAATGGAGCATTATATAAATTAGCATTATTTTCTGCTACAAAATCAGTGAAATAAGTTTCATGATTAAAATCATTAAAACCAAAATAACTTAAAATTGAAGCATGTGTACTTTTATTTTTATTACTTAAAAATTTTAATTTTTCATTTTGATTATCATTAATATTGCTTTTATCTTTTCTAAAAAATCTACCTAACATAATATTCACCACCTTTTTTTAAAATATTTGATTAATTTTTAATACAATTTTTACAATAATAAATATAATTAAACCAGCAACAGCAGAAGATAATAAAACTCCAATTAAACTTAAAATAATTTTTATAATTTTAAAAAACATAATTTTATTCCTGTAATTCTTCTAATTTTCATACATTACCTTTTAAATTACCTTTTCCAGTATAAATAGTAATCAATTTTGCATGTTGAACTGATAAAATTACTATATTAACACTATCATTAAAGGTTTGTATTTGTACACCAGCAATTTTTATCAGTTATAATAAATTCTTGAATAGTATAAACTGGATTATATATACTTCAAGAATAATAAACTCTATAATGTTTATTCTCTTGAAAATCATAAGTAATTTGTCAATTATCTCATTTATTTTTTTCTCTTGTTCCTACTTCTTTTCAATTTGAACCACTTGGACTTGGTTGTGGTTGTTTTTCTAATATTTCATTAATTGCTTGTAATAATTTTTTATTTTGAGTTTTTAATAATTTATATTCATTATTTTCTAATAAATCCCTACAAAGTAATGAATTTTCTTCATCATTTAATGCAATTTCATTTGTTTCAGTATTATATTTAAAATAATCATTTGAAAATTTTTTATCTTTTATTTTTTCTTTTAATTCATTAATAGCACCGGCAATAGTTTTATCAGTAGTTTCTAAATTAGGAATTTCAGTACCAATAGTATTAATAGAAAAAGCATATTTAAAATGGTCTTTATCCATTTTATCTTCTAATTTTTTATCTATTTCTTCTTTTTTATAATAATCAGATAAATCAGTTTTACCACCACTAGCACTAATTTTATTATTTTGATCAATAGTTATATTAGTACCAGCAGTTAATTTATCTTGTTTTTTATCTAATAAATTATTAGTTTCTGGTTTTGTATAATAATCACGTTCAGTATTTTCTTCTGCTATAAATTCAGTTGGTGTATCTATTCCTTGATATTGATATATTTCTTCTATATCACCAATTAAATTAATTTTTCCACGTTCAGGATAAGAATTACCGCCACCACTAAATTCTTTCTTTTTATTGTTATAGTAAATCGTTCCGGTATTTAAAATTCTTTTATTTTGGATTTGTTCACTATACGTCATGGAATCAACATTTAGCAATTCAAATTCATTAAAAACATTATTTAAATAAATTTTAATTACTTTATAAAATTTCATAAAGTTATTTTCTGTTGAATATTGATAACTGATTTTAATAAAATATCATTTAAATATTTCTATATTATTATTTTCAACTTTTTTTCATAAAGGACTAGTTTCAATATTAAATCAATTATTTTTAACATCATTAATATTTTTATTTGCTTTAATTAATTCAGTATTTAATTTGGTAATTTCATTTTCATTAGTAGTAATTCGTTTTTGTTGTTTAGCAGAAAAATCACAAGTTGGTGCATGTGTATAATCACCAATTTGTGGATTATTTTGTAATGCTTCTGGTGGTAATGTACCAATTTCATCAGGTCAATCTAAAATCATTGTTTCAGTTTCTTTATCATAATCAGTTGCAACATAACCTTTATTAATAAATTTACTAACAGGACCTCTATATATTTCATTTTCATTATCATCAACTAAATCATCATATAATTTAATTTGTTTTGATAATGTAAATTCTTTTTGTTGTTCAATTAATTCATCAACTTGATTTCTAGTATAAAATGATTTTAAGTCAATTTTTTCAATATCTATTTCATCATCATTATAACTTGATAATATTTGTTTTAATTCTGTTAGTCTTGCTAATATTTTCATTCTACTAGGTGCTAAATCTCATACATTAATTGTTGGAAGACTACTTGCACTAAATTGACTACCATTATTAAATTGAATAGTAGCATCAACATTAAATTCAATTGGTGTACGATTGAAAACTCAATGTTCAGTGGTTACATATACCATATCTCTTAATGTTTCTTTAATTAATTCATCTTTGAAACTATCAAAAGAAAATTTAGATAAAATAAAACCAAGATAAGCATTAATATCATTTTGAGCACGAATAGCAAAAGTTTTAAATCAATCATTAACAATTGGTCATGTTTGTATATATTGCTGTGGCGTTTCTGTAATTTTTCCAGTTAATGGATATCAGTTATTATAATTTTCAAGACTGACACCAGTTCAAAGTTTATTAATCATAATTTATCATTCCTTAAAAAATGCTTGTTTATAATGATGAGTATGTTTTTTTGTTTTTTTATGTGTTATATGCTCAATTTCTTTTTGTATTTTATTTTTGCTTTTTTTTAATTTTTTCTTACTTTTTGCTATAACTTGACTATATGCAAATTTTTCTAAATGATGTAATAATCCAGTACCAAATAAAGTATTAACTGATAACTTTAAACCAACATTTTTAAATGATTTATTAATATTTTCAATAGGATTATTAATAACATTAACTACTTTATGATAAGTTCTAATAGTTCTAAATATTTCTCTATATACTTTAAAACTATCTCTAATTACTTGTTGTACCACTGGTGGAGCAAATGCTATTGCTTTTAATCATTTATTATGATTAACACCATAACCAATGTATCAACCACTATATCAACGATATCAATGAAATGGATGTATTTGAGTAACAAAAGTTTTTGCTTTAAGAATACTATCAACAACTGTAATTGGTTTATATTTAGGATTACGATGATAAATAGTAATTGCACATTTATCTAATGACAAAGGTTGAATTTTACAACCCATAAATACTGGTGAATTTAATGGAATTAATTGTGCATGTTTAATTGCTCTTTTTTCTGCACTAGTAAATAAATCAGTTGCTTTTTCTTTTAATTTATTAATTTTTTCAAATGCTTGTTTTTCTAACTTTTCAAATTTTTCTTGTAATTTATATATACTTTCTCTTATTTTTTCAAAATATGGTGTATCTTTTCAAAATTTATTTAAACCTTTTTTTAAATAAAATCTAATATCAAAATATTTAAAAGTTTGATTTGCTTTTAAAACAAGTTGATGAATAACATTATTTTTAAAATTAAATTTAATAGTATTAGCACGAATTTTTTGTAAATCTAAAATTAAAGTTTTTCCATATCTATTTTCTGTATGTATTGTATGAACTAAATTTAATCAATCATGTTGATTCATTTTTAATACTTCTTTTAAATCAGTATTAAATTTTTTTAAAAAGTTATTTGCTTTTTCAATATCTTTAATTTTAAATTTAGGAGTTAATTGTGGACTTAATTTTATTAATGTATTTTGTAATAATAAGTGTTCCATTAATTTTTCTGTTTCTAGTTTTTGAAAATTATTCTTATATTGTCTTTCAGCAAAATATCCTAAATCTCGTAATACTGTTTCACGATTAGGAGTAAAACTATAATTAATTAAATAACGTTTATTACCAATAATTTTATCTGTTAAAATTTCTTTTCCACTTACTTGACTAATAATTTCTTGTAAGTTTTTTGCTTCTTTAATACCAACTTGTTCTAATGTTTTAGTTTTTTGTGCTAACTTAATAAAATTAGTCGTACGATAACCACGACTAATTTTATTAAGTCCAGCAAATGCTGGTAATATATTAAAAAAAGTATTTAATGGTGTTACATTTCCTTTTAAATAATCATAAACTTGATTAATAGTAAAATCAGTTAAAAATTCTACACCAACAGCACTAATACTAGCAATTAAATCACTTGCACCTAATCCAAGGGCTACACTTTCACTTAATCCACCAGTAAAAGGAGCAAGTGCTACTGCTATAACTTGTACACCAATCATTTCTAAAATTTCTCATCAAAAACTTTTGTTTTCTTGTTGGTTACTTGTTCTAGTATGTTTTGGTTTATTTATGTTTAAAAGTATTGCTGTACTAGTTGTACCGATTGGCATAATATTAATTTCCTTTATTTAAGAGTTATTTTAATTGGATTTGTTGTTCCTTTATAATTTAAGTCATTAACATTAGCAGTAATGGTTATATATAAGTCACCTGCTTTTTGTTTTTGATTACTTACATTAGTTTTTCCTTGTGCATCACTAAAATATTTAATAGTTGGATTTGTTAAATTAGGATTTAATGATTTAAGTTCATTAGTACTTTTTATTTGTGTATTTAATTCACTATTATTGTTATTAACATTTGCAGTAATATCAGTTGTTAAACTTGTAATTTTAGTTTTTAAATGAGTTTTCTCTGTTTTAATAATTCCGCATAACATTCATCTTGATGTTGTTTCATTATTGGAAATATAAGGTATTGATTCTCCAACAACTTCACCAGCAACTTTATATGCTCTTCCTGCTTTATCATCTTTAATAAAGTCTACATAAATAATTGTTCTTTCTAACATGTATCTTTTCATTGCTCTTGGTGTTGCTAAAACAAAAGTCATTAGTTGTTGTTCATTTTTATCATTAGTAAAAATCATATAGTCATCAAGAACGATTTCACATAATACACCTTTTACATATAAATTATTTCCATTTAAACGTAATTGTTGCGCTAACTGATTATCGGTGATTAAACCTTTATTATCTGCTAAATAAACTAAACTATCATAAAGACCATTAGTAATAAAAAATTTACTATTTGCAATGTTTCTAAATTGAAACAAAGTATTTCAAGCAGATAACATTGATTTTAAATATCCTATTGGCGTTGTATCTTCAATATCTATTTTAGTAGCAGATTTTGCAATTGCTTGTGTATCATCAATTGCTAATTTATCTGCTAAATCATTTGCAACTTCATATTGCATACTATCTAATAAATTTTGTGCATTATTTGCATTTAAATCTACATCTGCAATAATTTTTCCTGCAAGATATTTTTTAGTTATTTTTTTACTAATTTTATCTGTATCAACATATGGTAATTCATATCTTTTGCTTTTGTCATCTCAAGCAATAATCTTAACTTCTGGTTTTTTTGGTTTTTCAACAATAAATTCAATATTTACTGAATCAACAATTTCAGTAGGAAAAAAGTTTGCCCATGGACTATTTGAAATTTTAAAAAATTCTATAAATTCTGGTGCTTCTACTAATCTCTCTGTATTGTCTAAATTTTGATTAAATGGTACTGACATTTTATTTCTTCCTTTCGTTTATAAATAATTTTTCTTTTTATAATTAATTAAAAAAATTTTTTTATCATTTGGTTTATTATTAATAATTATTTGTTTATTACCACCTGTATTAATTGTTTGTTTAAATACTGGTTGTTCTTTAATCATTTTTTTAATAGTTTCTTCAATTTTTGAATTTTGTAAATTATTAGTTTTAAATTTTAAATAATCATAAAATTCAGTTTTAACTTGATATTTTTTAAATATATTAATTATTTCTTTTTCTTTAATTTCTTGATTAAGTTTATTTAACTTATTTTCTGCTTCATTAACTTTATTTTCTATTTCTTGTTGAGCATTATTTTCAGTTAAAGGTTCAGTTGTTTGTTGAACATTATCTTCATTTTCTAACATTTACATCACCCTTTATTATTTATTTTCTTTATTAATTTTTTCATTTAATTTTGCTAATTTTTTTTGATGTTTTATAATTTTGTTATTTGCTCTAACATGTTTTGGAGTTGTGATAAATCTTTTTAATAAAACATTAATTTCTCTGCAAATTAATGTTCCAACACTTGTTCCAATAATTATTAATTCATGTAAAAATTCTTTCATCTGAATATTTTCCTTTCAATTGTTTATTTTTAATTATTCATCAAATTGACCACCATTAATTCTTTCAATCATTGATTGTGAATTACTTATAATTTCTACTAATACAGATATTTCTTTATTGAATTCTTCTATTCTTTCTTTATATTTTTTTATTTCCTGATTATAATATTCAATTATTTTTTCTTTATTCATAAATTATTCACCTCCTTTATAAACTCATGTGATTATAATCTCAATTTAATGAAGCATTATCATTATTTAATGGTACTTCGCTCATATTATCACTACCATATTGACTAGTTGTTTCACTATTAATAGTAAATCTATTGTCATTAATTAATCTTGCAGTTTCATCATGAAATGATGTTTCTTGCATTTCTTCATTATGATGTGTAGTTTCCATAGGTAATAAATTATGAATAATTTCAGAAGCACCAGCAACAATAGTTGGAACTGCATAAGCATTATTAAAATCATTATTAATACCCATAGCAACACCACTTGATATTAAACAACCATCAGTAGCCATATTACAAATCTTTCTTATTGTTTCAAATTTATTAGGTATTAATTCAGTTAATCCACTAATAAGATTTGAAATACCATAAGCATTTAAACTAATATATGTATCTCAATCCATTAATGACTGATTTTCTTGTTTATTTAATAGTAATCATGGAGGACCTTCTGTTGTAGTTGTAGTAGTTATTGGAGTTGGTGTTGTTGGAATAATAGGATTAATATTATTTTCTGTTCATTTACTATAATTTGCTAAACCAATTGTTCCTAAACCTAGTAATATTTTTTTACTACTATTAATTAATTTAGTTTTAGTATTTGGTCTTTGATTTAAATTTCAAATATCTAAACCTAATTTTTTACCAAATAATAAACTATTAATTGAACCTAATACTGGATTTGCAATTACTGGACCATAATAAGCACTTGTTCCTATCATTGCACAAATTGGACTTATACCAGTTCTAATTAATTTAGTTAAAGTATAATTTGATTGTGTATTTTCGTTTGGCATTTTACTCTCCTTTATTTGTTTTTATTAGTTCTCTTATAACATCTAATAAAGAATCTACTAAATAAGAATTTAATTCAAATTCATAATTTCTAATTTTAATTTTTTCCTTCTGCATTTATTTATTCTCCTTTAATTTCAATAACATAATCAATTGTTATATTTTTGTAATTATTTAAATGAGTTTTACATAATCCTAATTTTTTATCTTTTTTAATTGAACAAACATATATTTCTTGCTTACTATTATTATTTTTACAACCATAAATATCACAATATCATAGTCATTCATAATCATTAATCATTTTATTTTCCTTTAATTTTCTAATTTTTTAATTGTTACCTTAATTCAACCTTGATAAACATCATTATCACCAACTATTAATGCAACATTACTTTCTGGGTCAGAAACAATTATGTGTTTTGATTTAACATTTGGGTATTGTCTTAAAATAATTGCTCTAATATCATTATTTGTATGAATTGCTTTTGGAAATGGTGATAATATTTCAATTTCATCTTTATTTTCAAACAAAGTAGGTAATATTATCATTAATTATTCTCCTTATGTTTAATTTCTTTTGATATTTCATTTAATATTTTTAATACTTTATATTCATTTTTTAATTCTTTAATAATAAATATTAAAAATATTATTAGTGTTATGCTTGTTATTAATATTGGTACTATTAATAAAATTTTTCATAATATCATTTTTTACTCTTTTCATTTTTTAAATCATTTAACATTTATTGAACAAAATGCACGATTTTTAGGAATGTTTAAAGTATTAAAGATTTGACCAGTTACTATAATTTCATCGTTTTTGTTTAATAAAATACATCGTTTATAAAATTTTGAGTTATTAAAAATTAAAGTAACATAGTTTAAACCATTTCATTGACCACGAACACTATAATATAATTCTTTATTACCTTTTTCGTAATATTTTGCTTCAATAGTGTTACTCAGTTTTACTGTTAATTTGACATAATTTGCTTTCTCTTTCATTTTTATAATTCCTTAAATAGTATTGAATATGCTTATAAGCATCTTGTTCATGTTTTGTTAATTTTATATTTCCTTTATAATTTTCTATTTTGTTTTTATTTTTTGGTTCACTTTCTAAATAATCTCAATTCATAATATCTTCTACTAACACCATTAATGCACCAATAATTTTAGGTGTTGCTAATGGATTAGTTAATAATTGTTTTGAACTTAAAAAGAAATTTTCTACAATAACTAATATTTTTTTATTATCAAAATGTTTTTTAATTAATTGAAAATATTCTTTATACATATTTTTAGTTCATGAAACTTTTAATACATTAAGTGTTTCATTAAAAACAATATTATTAGTTTCATTTGAATATATAACAATTCCATTATTACCAATACCAGCGGGGTCAATTCCAATAATTAAGTCATATTCCATTATTAATCAAATTCTCCATTATTGATTTTTTGTATTAACGAATGATATATTGCATCAACATTTGTACTTCTATATCCATCATTTTCAATTTTATTTTCTAAATATGTAATGAACTTTGCTTTATCAATAAAGTTATCAATTTTTTTTCATAAACCGTTATATAATATGTCATTATTTTGTTTAAGTAGTTCTATTTTTAATTTTAATGAATTAATTTCTTGGTCTTTATTCATATTTATACCTCCTACTTAACCTAATATTTAAAATACAGTCATAACAAATTGCTTTACTATTTTTATCTCTTAAAAAATATTTTCTTGTTTTTATATCATTAGTATTAAAGAATAAATAATCTAATTTATTTTGTTTACATGTTCAACAAAAATACTTTTTCATTATGAGTTGAAGTTTCTTTATAAGAAGTAACTATATAATGAATTGCTAAATCATTTTTATTATATGGATTATTTATTTTAAAACTTTTTCTGTTTTCTTCTCACGTAATGTTATATTTAAAACAAGGATTAGTAATTTTAGTTTTGTTATCTGTTATTTCACTTATAAATCAACTATTATGCTGTTCATAAAATATTAGTGGTTCAAGTTTTATATCATTAAGATAATATTCTTTTGGAGCAATTGGTTTATTAACAGTTTTTTTTGGTCTTTAATATATGGTTCTAATAATTTTATTAATTCATTACCACTTAATTCTCTTTTAATATTTTCTAAATTAAAAACTCAATATGTGTAACTGTTATCAACAATAAAAGAATTATTTTTAATCATTCATTTTGGAAGCGATAATTTATATTCAACATAATCAATAAGAATAGATTGTGGTTTATCTTTAACAATTTGTTCTTTTTTAAATTCTATTTGCATAATAATCCTCTCCTAATATGTTCTGTTGCTTCTAGCATAAAGAACATATATTTTGATTTTTAGATTATTAATAATACTACTATTCGTTTTATTTATTCCAGTAATTCTGGGCTCAAAAATAAATTGTGAAATTTTAAAAAACATTGAGGCATTCGATTCAATATTTATTTAATTTGTGTTAAACAAATTAATATTTTAATTGAATCGAATGCCTCAATTTTTTTTATAAGTTTGAAATTTATTTTCTCGCCCAAAAATTTTTTCAAAAAAATAAAAAATAAAACCAACACTTGCTCACTGGGGAGTGGCAAGGTTGGTTAAATAAAGAATAGAATTAATATAGTAGGTTCCCTAAGCAGGTCTATATATACTAGTTTCCAATTCGCTCCCACCCCAAGAATTACCATTTCTGGTTAGTATATTTTATTAGGTATCACTCCACTTTTTATTTATCCATGCAAGTCCACATGCTAGCTACTATTTTTAACAACTGTGTTGTAGTTCACTTTTTTAGTTCCCTAACACGTGTTGATAATAGCGTTAAAGACGGTTATTAAAAATTTTAAAATTTTACAATTACACAAAAAAAAGACAAGATTTTTATTCTCGTCTTTTGTCATTTATTTTTAATTCAAGGGTTTAAAAAAGAAAGGAGCTATTTCAGGAAAATGAGTTGTTATCGACATCTTCGACACGCTCCCTTTTTTTTCAATAACTCCTGAAGTTGCATGTCTAATACCAGCAATAATTTCTGTCAGTGTTGACTTACTACTACCATTTGCAACAATGATTCCAATTCGCTCACCAGCTTTAATTTGAATATTTAATTTATTTAAAACCGTTTTATCACCGTATACTTTAACAATGTCAGTAGCATTAATTAGAAAGTCACTATTTTTAATTCTTTTTTCATGTGTTGTTTCTGTTAAATTTGTTTTGGTTTCTTTTTCTAACATTTTTTATTTGCTCTCTTTTCAATTTAAACTACTATTTTCACTATCTAAATTTGGTTCTAATAAATCATTATATATCATCTTGCTGCTGTTAACAATTAAAATATGAGTAAATCATTTTTTATTTTTAGTTAAGTAATATTGTTAATACTTTTTAAATATGTTTTTAAAAGTTATCTTTTTTATAAAAATTTCAATTAATAGCATTATTTATAACACTATTTTAAAATAGTGTATTATTACGATAATATTAAAAGAATATAAGTTTTTAACCATTTACTTTATTTTTGAAAGTAAGTGGTTTTTTTATTTCTAAAAAGAAAGGATAGTATAAATTATGAAAATTTTTAATCCAAATTATTGATTTAAAGTATGAACGTTAACTGTTTTTAGTTTTGACCAACAAAATAAAAAAACACATGATCTATCAATAGCAATACCTATGACAAATAATGAAATGATAACAAGAAATCAATTGTTAATTGATAATAAAAATATTACAACGATATTAGATTTTAATTTAAATAGAATTAAAAGGGAAACTAATTCAATTGATAATATAAATATAATGAAAATTTATGAATTAAATTTATTAAAAATTCAAGCAATAACAAAAGAACAAATTCAAAACATTCAAGTATGAGATATTACAATAATTACAGAAAAACAAATACAATCATTTACCAAAAAACAAATGAAATCGCTTGAATCATCTCAAATTCAAGCATTTACACCAATTCAAATTCCATGATTTAAACTAGAACAAATCCCATGATTTACTTCAGAACAAGTCCAGTATTTTACACAAAAACAGATTCAATCCTTTACAGAAGAACAAATTAACAAGTTTACACCAGAAAAAACTAAATTATTTTTATGAGAAGTTTTTTGATTAACACCGACACAATTTTCAGAAATAGCACCAGAGCAAATTTCAAAAATTTCTCTAGAACATTTTTTATTATTAACAATTTCTCAAATTAAAGCATTGACCCCAATACAAATTAAAGCATTAACAAAAGAACAAATTCAAATTTTTACAATACAACAAATTAAAGCATTTACAGAAGAACAAATTAAATCATTAACAAGAGAACAAATTGAAGTTTTTACAATACAACAAATTAAAGCATTGACCCCAATACAAATTAAATTTTTTAAACCAGAACAAATATCATGATTTAAACCAAAACAAATTTCAAAATTTACAGAAGAACAAATTTCAGAATTTACGGAAAAACAAATTCAAGAGTTTTTACCACTACAAATTAGATCATTGACCCCAGTACAAGTTAAATCATTGACGAAACAACAAGTAAGTTCATTTTATTTATGACAAATTTTAGAATTAAAACCAAGTCAATTAGTGCAACTATCACCATTGAAAAAACAATATTTTACATTAATTATAAATGGTAATAGTTTTAACATTAAAACATGAGATGGTAAAATTAAAAGTTGTATACATGAAGCAGGACATATTATGAATGATTTTAATTCTGATTTTTTTAAAGATTTTATTATTTCAATGGAAGTTTTTAATAGAGAACACGTTACAGGAATAACCAAACTTAATATTACTGGCAATATAACAGATGTTGAAAATATACAATTATATATTCTTGACTTAGATCTGTACTTGGTGGTGCTTCAGCTGAAATAGTTATGAAATATCCGTACCCTTATCGTCGTAATGGTCATGAAGTAGCGCCAAATATAAAAATAGTGCATGAAATGTTAGTAATAAAAAGAAGGCAAATTTCAAATTTAGATTTTCAAATTTTAATTGAACAATTAAAAAAGGATTCAATAAAAGTAATAGAAGATAATAAAATAGCATTTAGTAAAATAATCGAAATATGTAGTATTTTCAGTAAAGTTACTAAAGAAGAAATTGAATATATTTTTAAATATAAAAGTTTGCCAGTAATAGTCGAAAATATAAAAAGTCAAATTCAACAACGTATAGATAATATTGATTGAAATGAAATAAATTCATTTGATTTACAAAGTATAAAAAAAGTATTAGTAAATGCCAAAGATAATTTTGTTGGAAATGAATGATTATTATTTTTAGCCTGTGTTATTTTTGTTTCAATGGGGTTTGGTTTTGTTTATAATAAACCATTTTCTTTAAAATCACAAATCGATAAAACAATAGCAGAAAATAATTTAGAGAATTTAACAGAGTTAGTTACTATTGAACGACAATTTCATCAAACAGAACTAAATATGAAAACAGTATCTCTAATTAATAATGTAAGTAATGAAGATTTAGATCAACATCAAAAAGAAATTGAACAAGAAATAAAGCATCATAAAGGAGAAATAATTCCTTTATTACAAGATGAAATAATTTCAATAAATAATGTTGATTTTGCAAATCAACATTCAATAAGTGAACATAGTAGATTGTTATTTACTTAAATGGTTTTAATAATTATTATCATTAAAATTAGAATATATGTCATTAATTTAATTAATAACAAAATATTTTTCTTTTTAAATGTTACAATTAATTTTAAAAATATTAAGGAGGAAAAAATAATGAAGAGTGATGAATCTCATAAACGATTGTCATTAAAAGAATTTGTTTGATTAGGTTTTAATTATGCAGTAGGAATTGGTTTTATTGGTAATTTTGCAATATTATCTAATATTGGAAAACCTAATTCAATTGGAATTAATGCAATATGAGTGTATTTATTAATTGGTTTTGTGGCGGATAATTGTGCATGAGCTTTTGCAAAATTATCTAGAATTCATAATTCTGATAATAATGGTGGTGCATATATCTATGTTAGGACAACTTTTGGTAGATTCTGAGGTTGATTAGTAGGTTTTATGCAATATGCTTGTTTACCATTTGTTGTAACAATTCAAGTAATGATGTTAATTAGAGGAACTTTTTCTCCAGAATTTATTAGTAATGGTCAACCACAATGGTATAGTGCTAATTGAGGACCATTTTCTGATTTATATTTAGATTTCATTGGAATTTTTATTTATATGATTTCAGCTTCTGTTATTTTTGCTGGGATTAAAATATATAAAAAAATGGCACATACAACATCAATTATTAAGTGATTAACAGCCGGATTTTTAGTTATTGCTGGAATTAGTTTAGCAATAACTAATGGTTCATCAAATTGAAATTATTGAACTACTGAGAGTACATTTTCTTTTGCTAGATTTATGAATACTTTTACTTCATGTTTCTTTTTCTTTGCTGGTTTTGAAATTTTTTCAACAGCAGATAAAAACGTTAATAACCCTGAAAAAAATATTGGTAAAGGTATTACTTTAATTATGATAATTATGACAATTTTCTATGTTGTTATTTCATTAATTTTCTTTTTAGGATATAGAGTCTTTGTTCAAAATATGAATATGGGTGCGTGAAGTCCTTTTACAAGCAAAATAATTATCTATGGTGGTCCAATTATAATGATTATTAGTGGGTTAGCTTTAAAAATTAATATCGCAATGCAAAACGCTTTATATGGTGGTACCACATTACAGCCGCTTTCTAAAGAAGGATATATTTCTAATAAGTTATTTAATTTAAATAAAGATGGAATTCCTGTTAAAGCAGCAGTTATTAATTTAATAGTAACATCTGTTATGTTAATTTTATCATCAGCTTTTTCTGTAATTACAATGTTTATTTATATCATGGTTTTAATTACAGTATTAAAATTAGCATTAGATAAAAAATTAAAACTAAATTGATATGAAAAAATTACTTTTCCATTTATTTTAGTAACTTTAGGTTTAATGTTTGTTTGACATTATTATTCTATTATTTATGATGCAGTTACAGCAACTGATTCAAGTGCAATAGTTGCTATGGTTATTGAATTAGTATTTATTTTAAGTAATGTGATTTTTGCAATAACTTGATACTTTGCTTATTACTATAAAAAATATAAAATTTGTTTAAAAACAAATCCTAATTTACAAGTAGAATTGAATAGTGAATTTACTTTTAATTTAGAACATCAAGCAAAATTAGCAAAATGTAATAGTTAATAAAAAAATAAGTTTTTTTATATTTGTTGTTTATTTCTTCTTTTAAATTATTAATTATTTTGTATTCTTGTTCTCAATTTATTTTTATTTGATTTTTTTCTTCAAGTGTTTTCTTAAATTCATGTTGATGTTTATTTATTCATTCATTAACTTTTTGCATTTTTTCTCCTTATTAAAATGAAAAGGTATTTATTTAAAATAATTAAACTTATATTAAGTTTATAAATAATTATACTATAAGAAATTAAAAAAATTAGAAATTTTATAGTTAAATTTTTGTTTTTTATTTTATAAAAAATTTTTTAAATGTGATAAATCTATTTCTTTTTCATAAAGATTTTGAATACCAATTTTATATTTATTTAAAATTGAACTAAGATTATCAATTTTTTCTTGTGTATCTAAGCGAATTAAGATTTCATTTAAATCTTTAATATATTTAAATTGATATTGATATTTTGTTAATATAGTGGCTGTTAATGGTAAATTGTTGGTAGTCAAAATAAAAATTTTGCCAACATCAAATTTTGCTATTGGTCCACTATAAAGCATTTTTCCCAAATCAATAATAGTACAATCATCAATAATATCTTTAACCTCGTTAATCATATGAGTTGTTAAGAAAATAGTTTTACCTTCTGCTTTTAATCTTTTTAATACATTTGTAAAATATTTTCGTGACTCTGAATCTAAGTTTGCACCCGGTTCATCAAGAATTACTAGTTCTGGATCATGTGCTAAGGCTTGAATTAGCATAATTCTATTTTTCATTCCTGAAGAGAAAGAATTTAAACCCTTATTACGATGTTCTCATAAATTAAAATTATTTAATAATTTTTGTAAATTAACTTCTAGAGCACTATCGGTAATAGTGGTTGTTTGTCCTAAATATTTTAGAAAATTATAAGCTGTTAAACCTTGTGGAAAGTTTTCTAAATTTAAGGAATAACCTAAACTTAATTTTGATTTTGCACTTCCTGCTTTGTAATCATTAACCTTAATTGTACCACTGTATCTGTTACTAGGCATTGCACCAATGATAGACTTTAATAAAACAGATTTTCCGCTACCAGATTGACCAACCAAAGCATGAATAGTTCCTTTAAATACAGTAAAATTAATATTACTAATATTAAACTTTTTAAATTTTTTGTTATAGTTTCTGACACTAATTATAATGTCTTCTGTAGTTCCCATAATAAGTTTTCTCCTAACTAACAATTTTTCGATTATACATTAAATAAGAAAGTAAGAATAAAAAGATAGAAAATCCACAATATATTTCAAGAACTGATTGATTATTTTGAAAATAATCAATGTTATCAGTTTTTATTTTTTTATTATTTAGTGTTAGTTTAAAATCAGGATAACTAAATAAAGTATTTTTTTGTGTATCAAAATCGATACTAGATGTTGCATAAGGTTCAAATCAAAAATCACCATAGTAGTCCATAAAATAAGTTCAAATTTGATTTCAATGTTCAATAAAATTTATTGCATTGATAAATTGATAACTATTTGCAATACTAATGTAATTTTTATAATTTTTATCATTAGTAACAGAATTATTAGTAATCTGACGATAAGTATGAATTTGATTATAAATATATTCTTCGGTTGTTCTAACTAAAAAATAAACAGGATTATAAAAAATTTTATTAAATTCATTACGAAAATCAAATTTATATGCATATGTATCAATAAAAATATTTTTAATTTCCTTGGGTGATAGTGGAACGGGTTTTTCTAATATTGGACCTGTAATTTGTATATAAGTATTATTAATATCAGTATCGTATGTTAATAGTGAAGGTGCTTTACCACTTTGCAGATCCATAAATGAATCAATATTATACTTTTTATCATAATCATTAATTATATTAATTAAGTCTTCTGTAATTTGATTATTATCAACATTATTTTTTAATTCATCTAAGTTTTTAAAATAACTATTAAAAGTAATTTTCATAAATATATCTTTATTTTGAAATTCAATTGGTTTTCAAGTGGTTGTTTTACCACTAAGAGTTTTAACAGTAGGATTTGTTTTAATAAATCCTAATTTTTGATAAAAATCAATACGCTTATTAATAACATTATTTTTTTTAATATCCTTTAATTCTTGATCACTAAGATTAGAATAAAAATCAAAAATAGCTTTTGTTAAATTTGGATATTTAATTAATCCTTTTTCTAAATTTTGTTTAAATAAAATTGCTTCTTTGATTTCACTAACAGTATATTGGATATTATTTTCAAAATTAATTTTAATAATGTCACTATTTATTTTGGTTAATGAGTAAGGCAAACCACCTAATAAAAATAGACTACAGAAAATAACAAAAATTAAAAAAACTGTTTGTGATGGAGTAAAAACTAACATTGTTACTACACCAACAGTAACTAAAACAGCAAATAAAGAGCAAAAGCCAAAAAACTTTAGGATAGTTAATACGTAAAAAGCTAAATAAGAAACTTTTATAATAATTCCACAAATCCCGCCAAATATTAATAAAGCAATAATATTTATGAAAATAAAAGTTAAACTCATAAAAAATAAAGCAGCGTATTGAGTTAAAATAATAACATTTCTTGTATAAGGTTTAGTAAGTAATAATAAGAAAGAACTATCTTCAAATTGAGTACCAAAAATTTTTATAGCATTTAATAAAATAAAAATAAATAAAAATATACTATAAAAAATCATAATATAATATTGTAAATCAATAATAAAATCTTCTATTGATAAATTTAAAAAAAACAAAACACTAATGCTCAATACCGAAATTACTATTGAAAATAAAAATAAAAATGCCGTAATAAAACTGTAACTAATTTTAATTATAATTAATCTAAATAACTTAAATCAACTTGCCTTTTTGGTTTTAGTTTTTTCTATAGTTTTCGTTGTGGTTTCTAGTAATCTGTCCATTATTTTTTCTCCTTTACATATTATCAATTATAATCAATTATTTTTTTTGTTTATAAAATATAATTTAATGAAAAAGAAAAATTATTTTTTATTAAACTGCATAAAAAAAGAAATATTATTTAAACATTTTAATTATAAGTAATAAAATTTAACAAATTTTGATATAAAAGATAATCTAATAATTATGATTACAATGCTTATTTTTTAATTATTAAATTAAACTTGATTTTTTATAAACTTATTAGTTTACTGAAATATTAAAGTTAATATATTCACAACATTTTAATTATAAATATTATAGAATATACTAAAACTTTAATAAAATATATTAAAAGAAATTTTAGGAGGGTACTAGAGTGAAGGGAATATTAAAATTATTAGCAATTTTTGGATTAACAGCACCATTAGCAGTAAATGTAGTGGCATGTGGAAATGGTAATAGTTCTGATACTGATGATGAAGTATCGGAAAATGCTGATGTACAAGAATTATTAAAAAAAGCTAAAGAGCAAATTAGTTTAGGACTTGCAAATTTAATTAGTGAATATAAGAATTTAACTTTTGAAGATGAATTTGGTGAATCTGGAAAAGATATTACTAATAATTTAAATAGTTTATCTAAAGATAGTGACACTCTGGTTGATAGTAAAATAAAAGATATATTTTTAACTAGGCTTCAAAAAGATATTACAAATCTTATTATTGAGGATTATTTATTACAACCATCTGATTTAAAACCATTATTTAATAATATAACTACTAGTGAAATTTTAAAAATTGATTTTAATGGAACAACAATGACAAATAAACAATTCAATTGAACTAAGGAAAAAGCTGATTTTGGTATTGAAAATTATGATCCAGCAACGTATAACATAACAATGTGATATAAACTTGCTGCAGACTTAAAATTAAAATTATCTTATAAAGATGAAAGTAACAAAAAGACAGAAATTGAAGTATCTAATATTTTTGATTTTAATTACGCTAATACTGGCGCTAATTTAAAGTCTTTAATTGAAGCTTCAACTGGTAATGTAACAAAAGTATTAAAAGATTTTATGATACAAATAGAAAGCACCACTACTGATAGTGAAAGTTTATTACAAAAAGCAAAAGAATTAATTACTAGAAAACTTAATAACAATAAAGTTAATATTACTAAAGTTGATATTAATGCTCAATCAGAAGTTCTTCAAAAAAATGATGTTTATGCTAGTGGTGATCATATGTATGAAGCGCTTACTAAATCTACAATTGATGAAGCAATTGATTCTTTGAAAAATTATTTATCACCAACAGCAACAGCTTTTTCAGATGAGATTACTAAGTGACTTGTTGGAAAACAAGGAGTGCCTGAAGAAAGTAAAAATAAAATTAATGCTTTTGGAAAAATCACTATTAGTGATTGAAGCATTTCAGGATTAAGATTAACGCCAATGACTTTAGATTTTATTAATATTAGCCCTAATCAAACGCAAGATGAATGAGCAGAGCAAACAGCAACAGCATTAGGTAAAATATTCTATACAAAAAGTGAATTTGCTAAAGGGCGTATTGATATCACTACTGATAATAATTTAACAATATATATGAATCCCGGAGATTTTGATAATTTTGTTCAAAATAATAAAACAATGAGTGATATTAGTGACTATATTAGTTCAAAAATAAGTTCTAAAGCTACAACCAAAAATCTTATTAAAGGTAATATTTCAGTTACTTTAAATGGTCTTTGAAAAGGAGAAAAAAATCCAACTTTAAGTGATAGAACTAGTGTGGAAAAAGTAGATGATAATACATTTAAAGTTAAAAGAAATGCGGGTGGTATGCATGGTTATAATTATTTAACTATTCGTTATGCAAACACTAATTTTTTAATTGGAATGATTAAGAATCATAAAAATAATCATATTTTATTTGATAATTGAATTATTAAAAAAGCAGATACTGATGTTTGATAATTTATATTATTTTTCAAAATTTTTTGTTATGATAAAAAATTTCTAATATAATTTAAATTTTTAATTTTAATAAATTTAAAAATTTGTATAGTATTTTAATTATTATTTTTATATTTTCATTTCTATAAATTTATCTTTACATTTAATTAAAAATAGTGTATTATATTTAAGTTGTTGATTAATTCGCAATTTTCTTTTAAGATATGATTGATAAAAAAATATCAAAAAAGTTGTTAATGATGTCAAAGAAATAAATAATATCATGAAATTATTTGACAACTTTTAATTTTAGAAAAATTAGATGAATTAATACTTTAAAATGTAAGTAAGTATATTATATATAAATAATAAATAAAACTAATCATTTTTTAAAATAATCCTCTTTTAGAGGTTATTTTTCAGGTTATAATTATCATTTTTTCTAAATTTATTCAAAATTTATTTTTAAGGAGAAATATATGAGTTTTACAGAACTAAATTTAAAACAAGAATTAACTGCTGCTATTGCTAAATGGGGTTATACTACCCCAACACCAATTCAAAAGAAGACAATTCCAGTTTCTTTACAAAAAAAAGATATTATTGGAAAAAGTCATACCGGAACCGGAAAAACTGCTGCCTTTGTCTTACCTATATTACATAATTTAGATATAAAATTATATCGTAATCAAGCCATTATTGTTTGTCCAACTAGAGAATTGGCAATCCAAGTTGCTAAACAAGTAAAAAAATATGCTTATTTTTTAAATGGCGTTAATGTTGTTTTATTATGCGGTGGTGTTAATATTAGAAATCAATTATATGATTTAAGAACTAGTAACATAGTTGTTGGAACACCAGGAAGAATTACTGATCATATTAATCGTGGCAGTTTAAGATTAAATTCAATTAAAACATTAGTTTTAGATGAAGCAGATGAAATGTTAAAAATGGGATTTAAAAAAGATATTGATTTCTTATTTGAAAATTCACCTCAAAATATTCAAACTGTTCTTTTTTCAGCGACAATGTCAAAACCAGTTTTAAAAATTGCTGATGATTATCAAAATAATCCAGTTAGTATTAGTGTTGAAGATGAAAGTCAAAAATTACAACAAGCAAATATTAAACAATATTATTTTGATTGTCGTAATATAACAAAAGAAACTGCATTAGTTGCTTTATATCAAAAATTACAACCACAATTAAGTATTGTTTTTTCAAATACAAAAGCTTTTACTAACAAAATCGCACAATTATTAGAACAAAATAATATTAAATGTGCTGTTATTAACGGTGATAAAAGTCAAAGAGAACGTATGGAAGCAATGAGACAATTTAAAAATGGTAAGGTTAAAGTACTAATTGCTACTGATGTTGTTGCTAGAGGAATTGACATTAATGGTATTGATTATGTTTTTAATTATGATATTCCACGCGAATATGAGTATTATACTCATCGTATTGGTAGAACAGCTCGTGCTGGAGCACAAGGCACTGCTATTACTTTAGTAAGTAATAGAGTTCAATATAATGAAATTCAAGAAATTCAATATTATCAAAATCACGAAATTACTTTACTAGATACTACAGGTTGAGATTTACCTAAAAATGTTGTTAAAGTACCGACTAAATTAAATTTTTCATCTCATAACAATAGAAATGATTTTAAACGTAATGTTGATAATAATTCAAATTGAAAAAGAAAACCAAAATATTAAAATTATTCATTTTTATAAAAAAATCACTTAATTATTAAGTGATTTTTTCTTTAAATATTATTTTTATAAAGTTTTTTTATTTTCATTTTTTTTCTTATTTTCGATTTCTTGTTGTTGTCTTTCTTTTTCAGCTTTTTCAGATTCTTTTTTTAATTTATTAGCTGCAATTTTTTCTTTTATTCTTGCTATTTCTTTTTCTCTTTTATTTTTTTCATCCATAAAAATCCCTTTCTCACTATTTTTTTTGGCATATTTATTCTTATATATCTAAAATATCCAAAATTAGTGTACATTTTTTAGAAAAAAAATAAATATAAAATATTAAAAAAGTCACTCTTTTTAAAAGAGTGACTAAAAATTAAATTTAAATAGTGCTTTTAATTGAATGACATTGGATGGTATATTCCTGTACTTGTTGATGGTTGGTTATTTATATCATTTGCAAATTGATATGGATTGTCAATAGGAAATTCTTCTATTGATGTTTCGTCATCAGTTTCTTTTTCATTTGATGATTTTTCTGATTCTATTTGTTGTGATAAAACTTCTTCAATACCAGAATCTTCAAATTCTTCTTCCTGATATTTTTTAAACAATTCATCAAGAGTTGTGAATTTCCCATTGTTTTCTAATTTTTCTAAATGTTTTTCAAGAAAAACTGCTTCTTTTTTAGTAAATCCACAACAACTAGTTAATATTTCTGTGATTTTTTTTATAGTTATTGGTTGATTAAATACATCTTTATAAAAATCAGAAATAGCAAAAGCAATCATATCAATTGCTGTTACACCAATTGAAAATCCTAATGTTGTTCATCTAACAAATTTTTCATAAAATAATTTTGTGGCTTTTTGAAATCCATATTCAGTAACTAATGCAGCTTCTGTTTTAACAGCATTAACAGTACAAGTGACTGATAAAAATAAAGGGATTGCCATTAATATTTTTTTATATCTAGTTTGTTTTTCAACTCATTTTGAAAGTTTTTCAGAACAAAGATTAGTTGGAATTCCTAAGTTTGTTAAACCCGATTTAAAAATATTATTAATTGGTCTCATAACGAAATAACGACTTATATTTGCTGCTAAAGCACCTGTAGTAAAAATGTCTTTCGTGATTCAATCATGTAAATTAAAATCTTCTTTAGAAGTATTTTCTGATGAACCAGTTAGAATAATATGACTACCTGCCCATGTTAGTGTTTCTAAAGTTAAATTAACTAAAAGATTACGTCCTCAATTAGTTACTAATGCTATTGGTTTATTATTTTGTTGTTCCATAGTTTTAATTGTTTTATTTGCTAAAGATATTACTTGTTTAATTTCAATATCATTATTAGCATTATTATTTTCTGTTTGTGAATTAATAATTAGTTTTTTAATTCGTTCAATTTCTTTTTTAAAATTTGGATGATATTCAAATTCTGTTTCTACACAATTTTCAATTTGATTAAATTTCTGTATTAAATCATTAAGTATGGAAATATTTGAAAAATATTTCATTAATTTTTGATGATCTTCTTCAAATAAAAGTGTTTCAAATATTTCTTTATATTTTTCAAAGTCACTGGTATTAAATTGATTGATTTCAATGGGATTTGTTTTGTTTTTTTTATTAAAAAAAACATCTCGTGATCAACTTGAAGCTGCTGAAGTGAAAAATGTGCCAAGTGCAGTATCAAGTAATACCATAACATAATTTTGTCAATTTCAAAATATAGCATCAATATAATCTTGGGATGTGTGTTCTTTACCATCAATGGGAAAATTAGAAACTACTCTTTGTAAATTTTTACCAGTAAGTCCAATATAAATTTCTAATAATCCTAAAAATTTATATGCAATATTTCTTATTATTCCTGGTTTTGTTTGATCAATAAAATTTTGTATTATTGTTAAATATTTATATAATTTTAATAAAACATTTAAATCTCTATTATTAGAATTTTCTTTAAATAATTTTAATTGTTCATTAAGTGCGTTGGTATTTGTTATAAATTTATTAAGATTATTAATAGTTTTTATAGTAATATTTTCTAAGAATTGATTTTCGGGTGATAATTTTCTTTCTTTTTTTTGAAAAGTTTTTAAATCTAAATTATCATCAATATATTTATCAATATCATTGTATTCTTTTTTATATATTTCTATTGTATTTCTATTAAAGTTTATTTTTAATAATTCTAAAATCACTATAATTACTGTTCAATTTTTTTCAACAAATGTTAGTTTTTGTCAGTATTGATTGTTATTAATGGTAATAGTGCTTTCATTAAAAAAAGTTAAACTATCAAAGTTATTTTTAATTTGGGTTTCATATTTTCAATTTCCATTATCATTGAGTTTTTTTTGTGTTGTTCCTCCATAGCGACTACTACAATTTATTCAATTATTTTCTTCACTATCTTCTATTTCGATAATTGTACTTGAATTATTAAGACTTTCAGTACTACTTGAATTACTATCATTTATAGAAGGTTGTTGATGAGTAATTCCATAATTACTATGTTTATTTTTTTCTAATAAAGGCTTTTTTTCTTCATTTGGCATTTTATTTTCTCCTTTAAGTATAAAAGTCCTATTTTGTTTATAAAAACAAAATAGGACTTAAAAATATATTTAAACATATATCTGATTTGGATTATATCATTTATTTAATAGTTTTTAAATAAAAAATATCTTTTTATATATAGTTAATAAAAATTAAGTTTTAATTATTTATTTAAAAAATTCAGTAAATGATTTTTTGCTATGACGTTCAAGAAATTTATTAAATTCAATTGTTTTTTCATTTTTAATTTTTTCTAAAAATACATTAACTTCTTTTCCAGTACCTAATGGAATTGTATTAGTGTCAATACCTTTTATTTTTTTAATTTCTTCTAAAAATAAATAACGACTAATAATAGTACTACAAGCGATAGCTAAATACTTACTTTCTGCATTAGTAACAAATTGAACTTTATCTTTAATAATTTTATTACGATTATCTTTCATATTTTCAATGTATTTGTAATATGTATCTTCATTAATATATTGATCAATAACTATAGTATCATATTGAATTCTATGTTGTAACATACGAACTAATGCTTGATTTTCTCCTCAGGTTTTAATAATATTGGGGCTATAACCCGCATCAATTCATTGATTATATTTACGATTGTTAATGATTACTGACTCAAAAATAATTGTTTTCATAATATCTTGTGCTAATTCAATAAATTTACTTTGTGATAAGTCTTTATAATCGCGAATGTTAAGTAAACGTAATTTTTCTAAATTACCTGAACCAATATAAGAACTAATAATAACAAGTGGACCAAAAAAATTATTAATACCAAATTCAGCATTGCCAATGACTGGTGATTGATTTTCATCAAGTTGATTTCAAATACTGCGATATTCTGCAATAATATCCTCTTTAGTACCTTTAAAAATAACTTTTTCTTGATAAATTTCAATTGTTATATTATGATATTGAAATAATTCATAACTACTATTTTTATTATCAACTTTATAGTTTTGGTAGTGTTCTTTAATTAATGATTTTTGTTTTTGATTTAAGTAAAATGTCATTAATATATCACCATCTTTTCAAAATTTATTTGATTTATTGAAATTAATATCACACTTTCTTTCATATTAATTATATAATAAAAACAAGGATTTTAGGGTTTTAACCTTTTATTTTATATAAGGAGTTAACAATGCGTAGTGTAGGTATAGATATTATTGAAGTAAATCGAATAGAAAATATTGAAGAACTTGCTAAAAGAATTTTAAGTAAAAAAGAAATTATACTTTTTAATCAATATTCTTTACAACGTCAACAGGAATTTTTGGCAGGAAGATGAGCATTAAAAGAAGCAATTTTTAAGGCATTACCACAAGAAAAGTTAACATTTAAAAATATTGATATTAGCTATAATCAATATAATCAACCAATAACTATCATTAAGAATTATCAATTACTTTTATCTTTATCACATAATGAAACTAATGCAATTGCAATTGTAATTGTTATTTAATAAAAAGAAAGTAAGGTGTTTTATTAAAATGTATATGATTGATTTAATTTCTAAAAAGAAATTAGGACAAAGTTTAAATAAAGAAGAACTAAAATTTTTAACAGAAGGTATTGCCAATGAAACAATACCAGACTATCAAATTAGTGCTTGAGCAATGGCTGTTTATTTTCAGGGAATGACTAATGATGAATTAGTAGAATATACAAAAGCTATTATTAATAGTGGTGAAACCATGGATTTATCACAAATTACTGGTTTTAGTATTGATAAACATTCAACTGGTGGTGTTGGTGATAAAACTAGTTTAGTATTTGGTCCAATAGCTGCTGCTTGTGGATTAAAGGTTGCAAAAATTTCTGGAAGAGGATTGGGTATTACTGGTGGTACTATTGATAAACTGGAAATAATTCCAAATTTTAAATGTGATTTAGCAATATCAGATTTTATTAAAGTTGTTAATAAAGTTGGTATGAGTATTATTAGTCAAACTAGTAATTTAGTGCCTGCTGATAAAAAATTATATGCATTACGTGATGTTTCAGGAACAGTTGATTCATTACCATTAATTGCTGCTAGTGTTATGTCTAAAAAAATAGCAATGGGCGCTGATTTAATTTTACTAGACATTAAATGTGGAAAAGGTGCCTTTGTTCAGGATATAGTAACTGCAAGAGAGTTAGCAAAATTAATGGTACATATTGGTAAAGCTTTTAATAAAAAAATTTATGCTATTATTAGTGATATGAATAAGCCTTTAGGACGAACAATTGGTAATGCACTAGAATTACAAGAAGTTATTTTAAGTTTAAAAAATAAAGGACCAGAAGATTTGAAAATCCTTGTTAGTAATTTAGTAGCTTTAGCCTTATTGGGAGCTAAAAAGGTAAAAACCTTAAAAGAGGGTATTGATAAAGTTAATGCTATGTTTACTAGTGAAAAACCACTACAAATTTTTTATGATTTTATTAAAAGTCAAGGTGGAGATACTAAATATCTTGATAATATTGATAAATTACCACCAGCTAAATATATTATTAAAGTTAAGGCGCAATTATCGGGCTATTTAGATTTTACTAATAATTATGCTTTAGGTGAATTATCAGTAATATTAGGAGCAGGAAGAACTACGAAAACTGATATTATTGATCCGGTGGCAGGAATTTATTTAAAACAAATTCATGGTCAAAAAGTTGAAAAAAATAGTGTAATTATGGAACTCCATACTAATAAAGATCAACATTTCCATCAACAATTTTTAGATTTGGCAATTTCTATATTTCAGATTACTAATAAAAAATACGATATTAAACCAATAATTTTAGAAATAATAATGTAATTTAGTTTAAAATTGTTTATAATGTTACAGTATTTTAAAAATATTAATTAAATGAAATGATAAGGAGCGTTTTTGTGAAATCTTTATTAAAATTACTGGGCACACTTGCTTTAGCAACAACACCAGTTGTAACAGTTGTTGCTTGTGGTAGTGAAAATAATCAAATGACTCCAAGGGATATTCTTAATTTTGCTGCCTCTTTTGTTACTGATAGTAGTGTGCAAATTAAGGCTGATCTTAATTTATCAGATGATACCAATATAGGAGAAATGAAAGGTAAAATTTTTAGCAAATTAGATACTTCTGTGCAAACAGCTATTGGTAACTTTTTCTCTAGTAAACTTAAAGAAAGTACCAATGAACATCCAGCAAATTGATATCACCCTGATGCACATGTCAAAATTATGGACTATGTTCCAAAAAAAGATAATGATAATGATGAAAAAGAAAAACCTAAGTTTGTTTTACCAACTGGTAGTGAATTAGTCAATGGTCATTTATGAGTAAAAGCGGAAATCTCTTATTTAGATTTACCATCAGTTACTAAAGATATTAAAATTACAATTAATAATGATACAAGTCATACTAGTGATCAAAAAAAAGCTGATGCAATTAAAGATTTTATTAAAGAAGAAATTACTAAAGGTAATCTAAATATTAATGTTGAAAATTTACCAATAACTGGAAAAATTAAAGGAGCAGAAAAAGAAGAAAAAGAAGAAATTGCTAGAACTCAGTTATCATATATTAAACAAAATTTAAATGTTGCCATTAAAGATAAAGTTCAATATTCTGGTTTAAGTTTAAGTTTTGAATTTTCAGGTGATTTTTCAAATGTTCCTAAATCAACTTTATTTAAAATGACAGATCCAACGGTGACCAATAATGATGATAAATCAATTGTATTTAATGGTAATGTTAGTAATATTACTATTGATTTCTTAGTTGGTAATGATAGTAAATCTATTTTTAATACTGGTGATATTGAAAGTACTACTGCTATTAAGATTAACCAAACTTTTGTTGATGCAACAACACAAATTTCAAAAATATTTTCTGAATGAACAGTTGATGCAGTAAAGGAATTACCAAATGCTTCAGAAAGTTTTTCAGATTATAAGGAAATGAATAATATAAAAGAACAAGTTATAACAAAGGGTTATTTTGCTAATATTAATAAAATTTATAGTATTCTTGCTTCCAAATGAAATGATAGTCTAATAACTATTACTAATCCCGAAAGTGGATTTAATTTTAATCCTAACGAAAAAAATGGTTATTTTAATTTAAACTTTAAATTAGAATATGACCTAAGTAAAGGCTTTCCAGATATAAAGACATCTTCAAAATTTGAAATAAATGTTGAAAATATTCATATTACGTTACGTGAAGTTAAATAATAATATTTAAATATATAATAACTTTTAAAACTTATTTTAATCATTAAAAAATTAAAAATAAGTTTTTTTATTTATTAAAGATTAATCAAGTACTATTAAATTAAGTTATAATTAATATTAATAAGTATAAAATGATATTGAGGGAACGAGAATAATGTTACAACCAGTAATTACAATTGAATCTTTTCAAGGACCAATGGATTTGCTTTTGCATTTAATTAAAGAAAAAAATATTGATATTTTAGATTTAAATCTAAATGATGTTACTAACCAATATGTTCATTTTATTAATGAAGAATTAATTAAAAACATTGATTTAGTAAGTGAATATTTACCGATTGCTGCTTATTTATTAGAATTGCAATCAAAACAATTATTACCAAAACAAGAACTAGTGGTAGATAGTGCTTATGAAAATGAAGTTAATCGTCAAAAATTAATTGCTCGTTTATTAGAATATAAAAAATTCAAAGAAATAAGTAATTATTTTAAAGAACAGGCTTTATATAGAACCCAATTATTAACAAAAACACCTAGTGATTTAAAAACATATTTAGTTGATGAAATTACACCAATTTTGGTAAAAAATAATATTAATAAATTAACACAAGCAATGTTAAACATATTTAATAGACTACAAAATGAAAATAAATTACCAGTTAATTTAGCATTAAACTTAATTTCAGCTGAAGATCGAGCTAAAGAAATTAAACACTTACTGAAAAAAAACCCCAAGCAACACTTTACTTTAGAACAATTATTTTTTACTAAAGCATTAACTTTACATTATTTTATTATTACTTTTATTGCAATTTTAGATCTTGCAAATCATCAAATTTTACATATTATACAAACTAATACTTTTACTGAAATTACAGTAATTTATCGAGGTGAGAAAAATGAATAATAGCAATTGAAAAACAAACGAAAGATTAGCAGTTTTACAAGGTTTATTATTTATTGCTGGCAATGAAGGCCTTGATTTATTAACACTTGCTGAATATTTAGAATTAACAAAAAAACCAAAGACTGTTGAAAATTTAATTGCGTCTTTACAAATGAAATTAAATGATGATGATACCAGTGGTTTAAGTTTAATTAAAGTTGGTAATATTTATAAATTAACAACAAAACCTATTCATTATAATCGCTATCAAGTATTAAAACAACAACCTTTAATACGTTTATCACAAGCAGCTTTAGAAACACTAGCTATTATTGCTTATAATCATCCAGTTACTAAACCACAAATTGAAGATATTCGTGGTGTAAATTGTGATTCTATTATTTTTAAACTAAAAAGTTTAAATTTAATTACTGAGATTGGTCGTAGTGAATTACCAGGAAAACCAATTTTATATGATTTAACTGATGAATTTATGGATCATTTTAATATCGAATCTTTAACTCAATTACCAACTTTGCCTCAATTTAATAACCAAAATGATGAACAAGAAATCTACAACTTTACTAATGAATAATGATTTAGAACGCTTGCAAAAAGCTATTGCTAATTCTGGAGTATGTTCACGACGAAAAGCAGAATTACTAATTATTAATGGGCAAGTAACAGTTAATGGGCAAATTATTACAACGTTAGGTTTTAAAGTTACAAGTAGTGATGTTATTAAAGTTAATAATCAAATTATTAAGCAATCTAATCATATTTATTTAGCATTTTATAAACCACCTAATTGTTTAACAACAGTCAGTGATCCTAAAAATCGACCAACGGTAATGAATTATTTTACTAATATTAATAGTAGAATTTACCCAGTCGGTCGTTTAGATTTTGATACTTCAGGTTTGTTGTTAATGACTAATGATGGTGAATTTACTAATGCTATTATTCATCCTCGTTATAAAATAGATAAGGTATATGAAGTATTGGCAAGTGGTATTTTGTCATCAAATGCTATTAAAAAACTACAAGACGGTATTATTTTATCAACTTTATTTACAACTTCTCCTGCTATTGTTAAAATAATTTATAAAAATATAAAAAAAGAAAATACTTTACTACATCTAACCATTCATGAGGGACAAAATCAACAAGTTAAACGTATGATTAAAGCAGTAGGAAGTAGAGTAATTACTTTAAAACGTTTACAAGTTGCTAATATTACTTTAAAAGGTTTAACAATGGGTGAATATCGTTATTTGACAGAAGAAGAAGTAACAACATTGATGAAATTGAGTCAAAAGAGTTAAAATAAAAGAATAATTTATTTTTTAAATATAACAACTTTTTATACTTTCTGGGTTTGTCTTTATATCAAAAACCTTATTTATTTCAATAATATTATCAGCAAAATCGTTTGCTGTTTTTATTTCCTCTTGTAATTTTTTATTTGTAATAATATCATTTTTAAAATTTTTCAGTATTTCAATAAGATTATTTAAGTTTTGAAATTTATTGGCTTCTTTAGCAATAGTGTATTTTTGTTTTTCACAGATTTTAATACTGGTATCTATTCAATTTTGTAATTTTTTTATTTTTCATTTTTGATTTGAAGTTATTAATGGTGGATTTTGATAATTGTTAATTGCATGATACATGCTTGTGCTAAAAACCATTATTCTTAATACATTATTACTTAATTCTTGGTGAAAATATTTATTTAAACTACCTTTATTATTTAAAAGATAATTAATAGCATTATGTGTTCCGCGATCTCAATTTTTTATAATTTGTTGAAAAAAAACTCAACTTTGTATTATTGGATTTATAGGTCTTTGACTTTGAAGAATAAAACATTTAACACTTCTGAAACGAATACTTTCTGATGTAGCTAGAATTGCTCCTATTAATGAGCATTTAATTTGATTTTCATTTAAGTTAGAATTTGTTAACAATAAAAAATCATTATGTATTGTTTGTCAAGAATAATTATTATGTGCCTGGAGTCCATTACTTGCTACATAACTTCCTACAAAAGGTAAAGATTGGCAAATAATATTTTCTATATTAGGATTTATTAATGTGCTATCTTCAAAATAATAATAAGTTATTTCAAAAGTAAATCCTTGTAGGTATAAAGTTTTTGAACAAAAAAATAATTTTAACGTTTTTTGTTCAATATTTACAGTAATTGAAAAGTAATCATATTGTGCTTTTTGATTTATATAATAAAACTCTGAGTTAGCGTTTGAACCATATGTATTTGCATTTTTAATAAAATAGTTTCTATATATAGTTCTTTAATAATATGATTTAATTTTTTAAAAAATATTATAGGATTATCATTTAAAATTTCTAAAATTGTTATTGTATGAAAAATACTTGAGTAGATTATTTTTTCTTCATCAAATTTTTCTTTTTCTTTTCGATCTTTTTTTTCAAAATTTGATTTTTTTGGCATATTCAATTTTCCTTTCAAAATAAAAACCCATTTACTTTCATAAAAAGTAAATGGATTAAAAACTAATATTTAGTTATATACAGTATAGAAAATAAAAAAAATTTGTCAACTTTAGAATCTCTTATATTATTTCAAAATAAGTCAAATTTCAAAAAAGTAATAATAAAAACTTTAATAGTGTTAAAAGCATTTTTTATGTTTTTTAGATAATCATTTATTATTATTATTTATAGTTTATTTTAAAAATTAAAATAAATGAATTTTTTTGAAAGGAAAAAAATGAGAGAAGAAGATTTAAAAGAGATAAATGAAAAAATATTAAATATAAAAGAATTATATAAACGTAATAATGAAATTTTAAATGAAATCATATTTAATAAAAATAACTATTGTGAAGAAAATATAGATATGATAAAAGATTCAATTTTAGAAAAAAATTATAATTTTCAAGAAATAAAAATTCAACTTTTAGATCATCAAAACTTTTTATTAAGTAAAAATATAAATAATGAATTCTTATTTAATAATCTTGAGTTAGAATTATCAATAAATAAATTCTGATATAAATTTTGTATTAAACTTTATAAAAAAGAAAAAGAAGTAGTTAAATATTGAAAAGAACAGTATTTTGAATGCTAAATTGTAAAGGTAAGTGCAACTAAATTATTTTTCTATCCAAATATTCGATTGGTGAAAGATAATTTAGTATTTTTCTTGGTCTTTGGTTTAAAGACAATATAAATTTATGAACTTCATTTTTATTAGTTTTTGAAAAAATAAATTTTTTAGGAAATTTTTCTCTAATTAAACCATTAGTATTTTCATTAGTACCTCTTTGTCAAGGTGAATATGGATTGGCAAAATAAATTTTTATATCTAAATTTTTTTCAAGTTGTTGTCAATTTGAAAATTCTTTGCCACGATCAAAAGTAATAGTTTTAACAATGTTTTTAGGAAGAATTGATAAATAATAACTAACATTTTTATTAATAACTTTAGTAGTTCTGTTTTTAACTAATATTGCTAAAGTAAATCGTGATACTCTTTCAACTAAAGTTATTAAACATGATTTGCTTTTACCTCGTGATGATACTATAGTATCTCCTTCTCAATGACCAAGTGTTATACGATCATTAACATTTATATCTCGTTCTTTAATTGATTTACCATTAAACTTGCCACGATTTTCTTTAGATTTTCGTTTTTTACCTTTTCTTCTTAAATTTTTACTAGTAACTTTATCAAGCATTCCAAAATAAATTCAAGTATAAATTGTTTTAAAACTAATAACTCACTCTTTATGAAAATTTTTAATTCTGCCATAAATTTGTTCAGGTGATCAACCTAATAGTAATTTTTGTTGTACATATTTTACTAAATTCTTATTTTTAAACTTATGAAAACTAATATGTGATTGTTTTCGATTTTCAGCTTTATTTTGTGCAATTAATGAAAAATAATGATTATTATCTTTATTTCTATTAATTTCTCGAATAATAGTACTAATACTTCGATTAAGATTTTTAGCTATTTCACTAATTTTAAATTTAAATTTCAATTGATTCTCAATATAAATCCTTTCATCTATGCCAAGATGTTTATAACTCATATAAAAACTCCTTACTTTTTTCTAAACTAAATTTAGCATTATGAAATTTTTATATGAGAATTTTTTGCAATTTTATTTACTTGCACTTACAAGTATAACTCAGCGAATGTTATAAAAAACATTTTTTTATAAAGAAAAACTTAGAAAATGATAATAAAATATCAAATTTTGTTATTAATAAAATTAATAAAGATGTACAAAATATTTCCGTTTCGACTCCTTCATTAAAAGTACATACATTAAAAATGTAAAATATATAAAACGCTATTTTTTAATAAAATCATTTAAAAATCTAGAATTTAATTTTTTTTAAATTATGATATAATCACTTTAAAATAATTATTAATTTTTTACAATATTTAAATGAGGTATATATATGAAAAAACCATTATTATTTATGGGTGCATTATTATTATCAAGTGCAGTCACTGCTAGTACAACGGCATGTAATAATCTAACTATATTCAAAAAAGATTTAAAAAAAGATTTAACACAAACAGATTTAAAAATTGTACCAGAGGAACATCGAGGAACAATACCTACAGATTATGAATTAAAATCACAACTATTTATTTTAAATCATGAACTTCATACTGATAATATTATAATTATTAATAAAACAACTAATTATGCTTTTGTTGTTGGTGATGGTATTTTTTATAATCAAGATAAAATTAAAATTACTTATCAAATCCAAACTATTGATATTAGAACAATAATTGTTGATGGAGCATCCATTGGTAATTTTAGTACTAATGGTCAAAAACCTACTGTGGAAGCCGTTTACAGTCGTATTCAAGAAAAATATTCTAATTTAGAAATGGATCGCCTTAAAATTGATGTTATTTCTAATAAAGAAGCAACTATTACAGGTATTACGGGTGCTGATGTTATTCCTCTTTATACTGGTAAGGTAACAGTTACATTTAGTACTAATGATAGTGTTGATTTAAGTACTATTATTAATAAAAAAGATTTAATGGTTAAGACTAATGGTCATGATATACCATCAAATAATGATGTAATAAGAGCATTACGTGATACTTACCAAGAAAAGTTAGATACTTCTTTTATTGCAATAGAAATTACTGCTACTAATAGTGCCACTATTACTAGTACAAATCAAAAAAAATATACCGGTAAAGTAATACTAAATTTAAATCTTGATATTAGAATTGCTCTTAAAGACGTTATTAATAAGGGATTAGATAAAATTGCTATTATAGGAAAAGTAATAACTTTAGAAGATGTTAGTAGTGCATTGAAAAAACAATATTCAAGGTTAAATATGAATGCTATTCAAGTAACGTTGCAAAATAATAGTGTTACTATTAAATCTATTAATCAATATGTATACACTGGTGCTGATGTAGTAATTAATAATTTACTTATTGATTTAAATAGTGTTTTAAATAATAAATTACCAACTTTGAATATTCCTGGACAAAATACACCAAGTAAAGAGCAATTAATTTTAGCACTTAAAACCGCTAACTATAATCTTGATGTAAGCAAAATTATAGTTGATAAAATTACTGATAATAGTGCAGTTATTAATGGTGATGGTAAATTTTATAGCAATGATAGTATTGTTGTTACTTATGATTGTGATAAAACAGAGCTTTTAAGTGATGTTTTTAAAAATTTAAATTTAGGAACAATTAAAACTAATGGATTATCAAAACCAAATATTGAAGAAATTAAAACTGCGATTAGTAAAAGTAATCCAAATGTAAAGCTAGATGCAATTAAATTTAGTGAAGATGATATTACTAATCAACAAGTAACTATTAGTGGTGATGAAACTATTTATAAAGGAAAGATAGTTGCTGATTTTACTGTTGATAGTAGTAGTATTAATAATGATCAACTAAATTATAATTATAATGAAAGTAATAGTGTTGGTTCGTTAAAAAGTACTTGAACCAGCTCTGATATTCCTCTATTATCTAATTGAACAAATTATGCACCAGATTGAGATAGTTTTTCTAATAAGTTTAGTAAATTAAGTTTTGGTGATAATTCGTATTTTAGTCTTTATTGTAATACTTATACTGATCAAAAATTAAAAGGTTCGCAATTAAGTATTAGTACTAATGATATTAGTAATGATAGAAACAAAAATATATTTGAGCTTAGTTACTATTATGATGGTGGATTTTGAGGAGCCTTTCTTGAATTACATGGTTATATTCATATTTGACATGATGAAGAAAATGTTTATGTAAGCATTAATTGAAGCGTTGATACAGTTAAATGTTTCCGTGATCGAGTATGGAATATTAACTTGCAAGGTGTAACCTTTAGTTAGAATTTAACAGATTATATTTATTTAGTTTTACTGTTAATCATATAATTTTGAAATATTAATTTTATTAAAAAGATAAATGAGAGATAATACTCTCATTTTTAATATTTTTTTATATAAATTAAGTAAATAATTAAAAAAGGATATACAAAGTAAGTTAAAAAATTAAAATTAAAAATTATTAATTTATAATTATTATAAACTTAATATAGTTTTTATTTTAAAATAAATGAGTTTAGATTGAAAGGAAAAAAAGATGAATAGAGAGCAAGAAATAAATATATTAAATGTAGAAATAAATTTAATTGAACAAAAAATGGCTATTATTAAAAGTAATTTAGAAACTTGTATCAAAAATATAAGTGATAATCAAAGACAAGTATCTAATTTTTAGAAGAACTTAAAAGAGAAGATTCAGAACATAAAAAATTATTATCTTCACCATGTTTAGAAAAAAGTGGAAATTGTCAAGAAAATAGAGCAATGAGAGAAAGAATTACATTTCATTGAAGACATATTAAATATATTGAAGGAAAAATTATTAACTTAGAATTTTTAAATAAAAATCAAGAACAAGAAAAAAATAATTTAAAATCCGAAATGAATTTATTAAGGATAGAAAAAGATAAAAAAATTAGAATTTTAGAACAACAAAAAAATAATTTCAATAACATTAAGAGTATTGTTAATCATGAAAAAAAGTATAATGATAGTAATAAACCCAATACAAGTTATAGTAAATTAACATAATAAATTAACATAATTGAAGTAATTATATAAGATTTATATTTAATTTATTTACAAAAAAGTTATCATTTCTGATAACTTTTTGTATGTTTATTTACATTATTGAAGAATTTTATTTAAGTAAGGCTATTGAAAGTTGATTTTTAAAATTTTGAAAGTAATAAAAATTGAATTTAATTTATTCTGTAGGAGCTATTCCACAATCAATTCTATGGATACTTACATTACCAAAATGAATTTCTAAAAAAACTTTTGAGTTTGGAAAATTTCCTGTTACTGGTGTTCAATTATTAATATCACTAAAAAATTGTGTAGAAATTTTTGTATTTAGTAATTTAACTAATTCATCAAATTGCTTTTGTTTATCATCACTTTTAAATTTTAATTTAAAACTAGTAATTGGATTACCTTGTCTAAAACCTTCTTCTGTTGTTAATTTTAAAGTACTTTTATTAAATATAATATAGTAATAATTATATTATTAATGCCTAATTCATTATTTTTGCTTGTATTGATAGTATAAGAAGTAATAAGTTTTTCATTTTTTTCATCTTTGGTTAAAATATCAATTTGACAAGTACCGTCACTAACCCGAAAGTCATTTTGATTATTTTCTGTAATTTTGCCTGGATTACTATTTCTAACTTTTGCAATTAAATTACTAATTTCATTAACATCATAGTTTGAATAATCCTGATTTTCATTACCAGATGTATATCCTAATTCTTGTAAAAATGCAACAGCATGCTCATTTCTTGCTTTATATTTTTTTGAAGTAGAACCTGTAATTAATAATTTATTTTTAAAGAGATTATCAGGTATAATTAATGAATCATCGGCAATAATTAAATATTTTTCGTTATTACTATCATAACTCAATTTTTGTTGGATTAAACTTATTGAGTTATCTTAATTATATCATCCTAATAATTTTGCATATCTAGAATTTAAATCAGGCACTTTTATTGAATCATACTCACAAGCAACAATTGAACTTGTGCTAATAGAAGTTAAAGTAATTGCACTCATTATTTTTAATGTTATTTTTATATTTCTCATATTTGTACCCCCATAAATAATATTCAAGTATATAGGGACTTCGTCCCTCGCCACTACGTGGCTCACCCAAATTATAGTCCCAGTAGGTTCACTGGGACTATAATCATTTTTATTTATCTTTATTTTTAGGTTTATCTTTTTTCTTTAAAATATTATCCAATTTATCCAATCCAGCAGACTTAATATCGCTATAAGTCATATCAATACTATTTGCTTCTTTAAGGTATTTTTTAGGTGACAATTCACTTTTAAGTTCATGCACATAATGTAAAGCACGTCAATTATACCTTTTTAACCAGTGTCTAGGAAAAAATAAAGTTATAGCCATTGCTTCACCACTATAACTTGGAGGCATAATACCTCTTTTAATCATTTTCTTTGTTCTACGACGTGAAAATACTACTTTATTATAATCCTCAATATTAGTATATAAATTAAGATTAAATATAACAATAAAACCCAAAAAACGCATACGTTTAACTTGAACAACATACTCAACTTTTTCTCTTGCTTGTACTGGTATTCTATTAGGATGTTGTTCAATCAAATACATTGTACCATTAAACATGTGACCTATTAACTTACAAAATTGTCCTAAACTTTCTTGTTGATTTTTAAACTGTACTCCTAAATCATTAGAATTTATTTTTAATACTAATTCATCTAAAATTATTAAATCTTGTTCCTCAAAAGCATAATTACTTGCTAACTGATTAAAAGTAAAAACATCGTTATAATTAACCAAATAAGAATAACCAGTCTTTAACTTAATAGGGAAAGGACTAACTACTCGTTTCTTATGACTTTGTGCTAAACAACAAGCAAGGGCAGATTTGCCAGTCCTTGGAGGTGCTGAAATAATATAACTACCAACTCGTTTTAAAATTTTAAGATTACGAATAGTTATAAGAATTGGATAAATAATTATAATCAAACCTATAACTAATAACACATAACCATATCAAGGCATAATAAACTCCTAACCTATAATTAAACTAATTGCTCTAACAAATAATCATAAAGGTATAATATTTTCTATTCCACTAACAATATCAACATTTAAAGCAGTACTAATCGTATCTGAAAAAATATGTCGTAATAAACTATCTGTTGTAAAAAGAAATTGTCTTAATGGTTCAACTGGTAAAACTTTACCAACAACACCATAAAGTACTCATCTAAAAGCATTACGCAAATGACCAAAAACATCATATCAACTAACACGTTCATACTCAGGGTTAAAAGGACTATTTGGTGGGACTGGTGTTACTTTCTCACTTGAAAAAATATTAATTTGACCAAAATTTAACCGTGGTGACATATGTGAAAATGAATCACCATGAACATCAAAAAATACTGTTAAATATCTTAAATTTGGAACACGAATAGGCATAGTAACAAAATTATATAAATCTTGCTGATAAATATCATTATCAACCTTACCTTTAAAAACATACTTTGTATCACCAACATTATCTAAAAAACTAAAAACAAAATTAGCAGTAAAAGTTTTAAAATATTCATATTCAAAATAAAACATAAAACCTTGAATATAAAAACTTAAAGGTTTATCAATTTCAAAATTTAACTGTGTTTGAAAATTTATAACTCTCCTATCATTATTAACAAAATTCAAACGATTAGTATTCTTTTCTGTAACATAATTATGATTAAACATAATACGTGAAAATTCATCCAATTGTTTTCTATTAAAAGTATAAACACCAGACCCCATATTTATCTCTTGTGACGGAACACCAATTGTATCACTATAATAAGAACATATATAAGTACCCTGATTACCAATAAATTCACCACTTACTAATTTTAAATCCGGCTGGTCAACATCAAAATAAGCAGAATTTCATGGAATTGTTGCTCAATCATCAAAATTATGATACTTAACATGTTTAACCATTTCTTTTGTAATATCATAATTAACAACATTAGGGTCATTTGAAGCAATTAAACTAGTTGGTGCTTGAACAGAAGTATTTACAACAAAAAATAATTTAGCAAATTTAAATCACATAATTATTTACCAAACAAACATCTTAAAACTCATCATAAACCATAAAATATAATAAATCCAATAAAAAACTGCGTTCCATAAACTACTAAATTTTATAAAATAGTAGTAAATTGGTCAACTGGACTTCCTATAAACATAGTTCAATAATCAACTATACATTGATGTATTTTATTGTAAATATCTCAAACACTCATATTTAATACCTACCCAAACAATGACCTAAAAATAAATTTAATACTACGATAAATAAAATTAAAAAATACACCTAATACCAACCAAAAAGTCAAATTAAACAAAATATAAACTTCATCAGTAATATTAGTTTGATTTAAAAATATACCAATATCATTACTAGAAAATATAAAAATTAAATGCAATATACTATTAACAAAATCACTCATAACTAATTACCTACAAACTTCCCTTTTTTATTTTCAACACCCTTAGCCTTATTTCTTAAACGTTTTCTTTCATGTTGTTTAGCAATTTGCTTACCAACAAATTTTGAACTACCTTTAATATTTTTGTAACTTTTCTTTACAGTACCCGATGTAGAAACTGGCTGAATATCAATATTTAAAAAAACTGACATAGCAAACTTTATTAAAAGAATAAAAACAACAAAAGTACCCAAATTAAAACCTAAATCTGCCATTGGCAAATTTCAAAATTTCATAAAAATTTGTCCAAATAGTTCTAAAACTTTTGAAATAAAAGCAACACCCATAATAAACTACTCCTATATTATTTTTAATAATTTTAAAATTAATGAAAAAGTAAAAAGTACTAAAATAATTGCTAACAATGGTGCTGGCATTGAAACTATTTGTTGTGAACTATCACCAAAAATAAAACTTTTAATAACCAAAGACAAATTATGTAAACCAGAAAAATCAGTAATATAACTTTGTAAAATATTTTGCACAATATTATTTAAAGAAGGTAAAAGTTTACCTAATAAAGGAAAAACAAAAATTATTGCAAAAAATAATTTAATCATAACTATTACCTCCTAAAAACAACTTTAATTTTTTCTATCTAAATCCACGAATAATATGTCCAATAAATTCTTTAATAAATACTAAGACCATCATAAATATTGGAATTAATACTGGTCAATTTGTCATTATAGAATCACCCGCAAATACTTAATTAAAAACATAACTAAAAGATTCTAGTAATTTTTGACCAATACCTCCAATCATTTCTATTAAAGCACTTAACCCTTTTGGCATACTAATCACCTCCCTCCTCTAATTCTTTTCTTGCTCTTTCTTTACGTTTTTGTTCTTTACAATATCAACAATCTGGGTCAACTACATTGTGTTTTCTATGTTTAAATTTTCAAACTAACTTTTTAATAGTACCTTTAAAAGCCCAAGAAGTACCAAGCACAGCAATTATCACAACTATTCATTTAACCATTATTTTCTACCTCCTAAAAAACTATCAAAACTCATATTTTCATATAATCTTTGGTCAAAATTTCTTTTTGCCTTTTTCTTATGCAACTTTTGTCTTGACATATTTTTTCATTTATCTTTTTTCATAAAATTAATTCACTCCTTATAAAATAAATGTTCTTATAGTTTTATTTTGTTCATTATTTCTTAAATTTTCATTATTAATTTCTAATAATTTACTTTGAAATTCTAATGTTTGTTTTAATTCTTTTACTTGATTATTTAAATTTAGAAATTTTCTTTCTAATTTTTGTTTTTCATATCTTTTTCTTTCAACTTTTAAATCATTCTTTTTAATAAATTTATTTTCTTTTCTCTTAAAAACTCAATTTGTTATTTTATTTTTAATATTATTTCATGGAATACCAATATAACCCACAACAATACCAATTAAAATAGATACTGGTTTAATTGCAACAATTCCTAAAACTATAATGCTAGGAATTAATCCTAAAAATATACTAAATGTAATACATCCAGTTAATGCCATAAATTTTAAAATTCATCACATATATATTTTCACTTTAAATACCACCTAGTGTATAAGCATAAGAATAATCCCAGTTTAAACTTGCTCTATCTAAATTAATCTCTGACATACTATCATCATTTAAATCAATATCAACCATACCGTCATCTGTACTTTGATAATGATTAACACTGCCATTAATTAATCTTGCTCTTTCATCAGTAAACACTTCTTGTAATTCTGTATTATTATGTGTATTTCCTAATGGCAACAGTAAAGTATTTATAATTTCACTTGCTCCGGCAATAATCGTAGGAATAGCAAAATAATTATTAAAATTATTATTAATACCCATAGCAACACCACTACTAATCAAACAACCACCAGTACCCATATTTGCTATTTTACGTATAGTTTCAAATCTATTAGGTATTAACTCAGTTAAACTACTAATAACATTCGCTATACCAAAACTATTTAAAGATATATAAGTATCTCAATCTACAAAATAATTATCAACTACTGGTTTAGGTGTTGGTATTGGAGTAGGAATTGGTGGCTCAGTAGGGCAAGGTGGTCAAAAACAAGGTTCATCTCTTAATAAAAAAGTTGACTTATTTACATACTGAACAAACTTAGCATAATTAATTAAACCAATTGTTCCTAATCCTAAAAATATCTTTTTATAACTATTAATAACTTTATTTCTAGTAGTTGGTCTTTGATTAATATTCCATATATCAATTCCTAACTTTTTACTAAATAACAAAGAATTAATAGAACCTAAAATTGGGTCTTTTAAATATTGACCATAATAAGCACTAACTCCTACCATAGCACTTAATGGACTTAATCCAGTTCTTAATATTTTAGTTAAAGTATAATTACTAGTTTGTTTTAACTCATTAGGCATAAATAAAACTCCTTACTTTATTAATAAGGAGCATATTTATACTAATTAGAGTAAGGGGCAAAAATACACTAAAAAGTATATATATGCCCCTTATTTAATTTTTAATTTTCTTTTTGTTGTAATTGTTCTTTTTGTTTAACCAAAGCAATATTTAATATACAATTTGGACAATAATATTTCCCAGTATATAAATTTTGTAAAACTCTTTTAGGACAAATTAGTTGGTCGCAAAGTTTGCATACATACATTGCTAAATGAAAATGTTGTTGACAAGCACAATTATTAATTTTTGACATAACTTAAATCCTTTAAATAATTATTTACCAATTACCCTATAATAAATAACTATTTAGTTTTTAAATTATGTATGTCAATTATTTTTGCTTCTCATGTTATTTCAATATCATAATAAGAACCAAGACTTAAATTCATTTTAGAAAGTTTAGTAAATAATTCACTATCATGTAAAACTCATTTATCCTTAGATTTTTCACCAGTTGATATTTTAATACCTTTATCAGTAACATAAAACGACGAAAAAGTAAGTACATCATAATTTTTGGACTTACCACTTTTTTCATCTTTAATTACTTCATTACTTCTAATTTTCGTCAATTGACAAAGAAAATACATTTTATTAACCTCCTAGGAATTAGGTTATATTAATAACCAGATTAATAATATGGGTAATTAACATTATTAATTATAATATAACATAAAAATTAAAATTTACAACAAAAAAACGCAAAATGTCATTATTTAGTGATAATTTCCTATTAGTTATCGAGTAAAAATTTCCCAAAAGTGAAGTTAAATATACTTGGTGATAAATATGGAAAGAAGTATGACTATGAAAGAAAAATATAAATACAAAATTATAAATGATATTATTATTAATAAATTATCTAAACATCAAGCCAAGAATAAACTTAATCTAACTATTAGAAGAATTAACCAATTAATTCAAATTTTTAATAGAGAAGGTAAAGTTGATTTTATTCATAAATCTCGTAATAAAATTTCTAATAAGGCAACAAATTTTGAAATCAAAATTAAGATTATAAACTTGTATAAAACAAAATATTATAATTTTAATTTTCAACATTTTCATGAGAAATTAATTAATGAAGAAAAAATTAAGATTTCATATAGCACACTTTATACTATATTAATTAAAGAAAAAATTACTTCACCAAAAAGACATAAAAATAAAAAAAATAACTTACATCCAACAAGAAATCGAAGAACAAATTTTGGTGAATTAATTCAAATGGACGCCAGTAATCATCATTGATTTGGTAACGATAAACCAAAATCATTTTTACATGCTGCAATTGATGATGCTACAGGAAATATTGTTGGACTATGATTTGATCATCAAGAAACATTAGATGGTTATTATAATATTTTTTATCAAATTTTAACTAATTATGGAATACCAAAAACATTTTATACCGATAATAGAACAGTTTTTGGATATAAGAAAAAAGTTGATGCAGGAAAAATAAATACAGAAAATGATACTTATACTCAATTTCAAAAGTCTTGTAATGATTTAGGTGTTGAAATAATCAGAACTTCAATTCCGCAAGCTAAAGGTCGCGTTGAACGCTTATTTGGAACACTTCAAAGTCGTTTAATTAGTGAATTACGACTTAATAAAATTAGAAATTTAGAAGAAGCTAACAAATTTCTTAAAACATACATAAGTACTTTTAATAAACAATTTGCCTTTCCTATTGATGATACTAAATCTGCTATGGTTAAAGCTCCTACACAGGAAGAAATCAATATTTATCTTTCAAGATTTTCTAAAAGAAAAACAGATAGTGGTTCAACCATAACATATTATGGTAAAAAGTATTTTCCTTATAAAAATAACAAAGTTCAATACATACAACCTAGAACTGATGTAATTGTACTTAAATCATTTATTAATGAATTATATCTTAGTTACAATAATCAAATGTATGAACTAAAAGAAATAGCACAAAAACCAATTATAAAAGAAAATTTAATAAAAACTAAAAAAGTTTATATACCCAATAAAAATCATCCTTGAAGATATGGATATCAATAATTCTTAATTAAAATTAAAAATCTATTTTATAAGATATTTAATTTTATAAATACTAAACCATATAAAATTTTAAAACGTTTGCGTATGAGCAAATTTGGTGTTCTAAAATTGATTTTAAATATAAAAGAAATTGTAATTGCAATCTCTCGTTTTTACATTTGTGGTAAGTTTGATTTAGTCGGATTTATTAATAAATTATTTAAAGTTACATTATTAATTTTATTAACATCTATATTTATTTCACTATTTGATTTTCTTATATATAATTCTTTTACTTTTTTAATATTTCCAAAAAGTTCTTTTGATATTTTTATAAAAAAATCATTTTTTTCTTTAATTATTTTATTTTTATCAATTTTTCCAAAAGTAAATATTTTCAATATTGAATAACTAATTTTTTTAAATTTGCTAATCTTTTGTTTTTTTAAATTTTCATTAATATCAACAATAGTAGTTTGAGCTAAATTAACTCTATTACTAATAATTTCTGGAGTAAATTGATTTTTATTAATAATTATTTTTTTCAATTCTCTATTAATTCATTCATATTCTTCTTGTAAATTTTTATTCATTTTTTCATCCTTTCAAAATAAAAACTCATTTACTTTGAAATTAAAGCAATGAGTTAAAAACTTATATTAAACTTAATTAAATTATACAAAAAAAAGTTCGCAAATCAAAATTTAAAGCTAAATTTTTAACGTTTATTTGGAATTCGTGTTTATATTTATTTAACACTGTAACTTTCCAAAATAATTTATTTTTTTATAAATATTTTTGGGAAATTTTCACTCGATATTGACACAAAAAAACGCAAAAACATAAAGTTAAATTCCTAGGTAAAACCTTACATTTTTGCTATTAACCATTATATATATATATATATATATATACAAGTATTTTCTTTAAAAATCATATTAAGATTTAACAGTTTGAACTTTTTTTTCACGTTTATCACCATAAATTAAAGTTTTAAGCATAAAATGAAATGGAATTCAAATAATGGTCAAACATAAAAATATTGAAATACACATAATAACTCTTTTTAAAATATTCATTTAAGTACAACTCCTTTCTTAAATAAATATATCAAAAATAAAATTTTAAAAAACAATTAAAATATAATTTAATGTAAATGTAAAATTCTAGGTACACGCTTAATTGCATTCCTAAACCTAATACTATCAATTGAGATATATTCATCATAATCTTTAAAATTATCACCAAAAACAGTAGTATCAAAACTACCACCAAAAAGTATAGTACGACCCAAATTATCAATTTTCTTTTTAAAAAATTGTGTATGTAAAGCATTAATAGAAGCGTCAATTAAACGTTGATATAACATTATCTTTTGGCCTTTAACTACTTTTGGATTAGAACAATTACGAGAAAAAGCATAAGCACGAACACCCAAATCATACTGATTTTGAGATTTTATATCATTTTGCACTTTTACAACATATTTACTTAAATACTTAACTATATTTTCATTAGTACCTTTTTTAACAACTCTTACATCATTAAAACCAAATGGTCATCATTGTGGCAACATACTTTTATGTATTTTTCTATTAAATAATATATGAAAGTGAATAGCACCACGCTTTTGATATTCATAAACATACATATATTTTAACTCACCTAAATATTTAACACGTTTAGGGTTATTTCATCAACGCTTTAAACGTTTGAAGAATATAGCAATATCATGTTTTGCTTTATTAATATCTTGCATATTTTCAGCATAAGTTAAAGTAACAAAACTTAAAACTTTTGAATTATAAAAATTATGATACGCTTTATGTATTAATTTTGTTTTAGTACGAATAGTACGTCCCTACAACAGGTCTATATATACTAGTTTCCAATTCGCTCCCACCCCAAGAATTACCATTAATGGTTAGTATATTTTATTAGGTATCACTCCACTTTTTATTTATCCATACAAGTCCACATGCTAGCTACTATTTTTAACAACTGTGTTGTAGTTCACTTTTTTAGTTCCTTAACACGTGTTGATAATAGTATTAAAGAGGGTTATTAAAAATTTTAAAATTTTACAATTACAAAAAAAGACAAGATTATTTCTTGTCTTTTTCCTTTATAACTTTGATAATAATTTTTATTTTTTTAAATGTATATTTTTTAAAATACGTCGAATATAAATTTAAAAATTTAAGGGTTAAAGAGAGTAATTTTGTCTAATTTTCATTATTTTTCAAATAATTCATTTTTGGAAATAAGTTACTAATGTAATAATTAATTATTTCGTAAATTTGACAACTGCCCAAATAGCAATATACATTGTTGGTGAACTTCAAATTTTCGGATTTACAATTGCATTATAGGTATTGTTTAAATTAATTTTTCAAGAACTAAAATCTGAGTAACTTTAATTAGTTCAATGTGCAAAGTTTTTTTTAATAAAATCACTATTACTAACATTACCAATAATTAATGAAATTATTAGACCGCATAAAATTGCTAATGCAATTGCTCCTGGAATTTTTTTAAAATATAAAATGAATATTAGAGTTAAAACAAAAATTCCCATTAAAATTAATGGTCAGTTATCTTTTAAATTTGCTAATGAGGCAATTGGTAAACCGCTACCACTAATTTCTACCAAGCCAATATTTTTAAAACCAATATATGCAATAAAAAAACCAATACCAGTACCAATTGCTAATTTCATTGATTGTGGTAATGATTGTATGATTAACATTCTAATTTTTGTAGCAGATATTAAACAAAATAAAATGGAAGAAATCATTACTGCAATTAAAGCTCCTTCATATCCAATTCCATTATTAGCAATATTAAAAGTAAATACAGCATTTAATCCCATACTTGGTGCTAATCCAACTGGTATATTAGCAGATAATCCCATAATCACTGTACCAATGAATGCAGCAATGGCAGTAGAAATAAAAATTCCCCCAAATTGCATATTCCCATTATTGACATTAATACTTGGTGCACTTGATAAAATGCTAGGTTGTACAGATAAAATGTAAACCATTGCTAAAAAAGTTGTTAAACCACCAATAATTTCTTTTTTAAAAGTAGGATTAAGACTATCAAATTTAAAAAACTTACTAATTGTTTTTTTATAAAACATATGTTATTCCTTTCTTATAGTAAATTTAAAAATAAAAAAATCAACATTTCCCAAGTGTTTGATGTTGATTTATCATGACAAAAAATCATTAATAAACCCATAGTGTTTAATTTTTGGTTAAACATAGAAATACTAGTCCATATTACTAGCATATAAGGGCAAAATTTATTTAATTATACTGATATTTTATACTATATAAGTATTTTAATGTCAAATTTTATGTTAAGTTTAATTTTTGTTTTCTTTCAATAATTTTTATATCTGAAAATAATATTTCTTGATTTACTATGTGTGCTATTTTATTTTCAGTTTTATTTATTTTAAATGTTATTTCTAAAAAGTGTTTTATTCCTTTGTTTTTTATTATTTCTTTATTTTCTTTTAATAATTTTCAAAATTTTTTTCTTCTTTTGCTTTTGCTTTTTGATAAGCAATATTTAGTAGTTTTTGTTCTTCTGTAGTTAAAATACTATTAAATCATTTTGGTCATAGATTTTCTAAAAAATGAGAAGATAGTTCTTTATTATTACATTTAGTAATATTATTAAGTGATTGATTTGTTTTAGGTATTATGGATGTGGTAATTAATGATTTTTGTTGTTTGTTATCTTTTTTAGTTTCACAAATGAAAAGTGATTTTTGATTTTCTAATCACGATTTTAAAGTATAGAGTTCATTTTGTAGTTGTTGATTTTCAATAATTAGATTTGGTATAAAAAATTTTTTTAAGTATTGTTGATAGTTTGTTTTATTTTCATTATCAAGGTAGTTATTAATTGTTTCTAATATAATATTAGTTTGTTGTAATAACGTATATTTTGTTTTAAATTTTGGAATATTAATATTTATTTCTTTTAACTCATTAAAAGTTAATTTTTCAGATAATTTAAAGATTTTTGTCATTTTTTTTGTTATTGGTTTATTAGGAAAAAAATTTGTTGGTATAAAATTTCTATTACTGTTAATGTAGTAAGAGTTATGCCAAAAATAACAAAAATTTTAGAATAGTATTCTAATCAAGTAATATAGTCAGTTAAAGTTGTTTTTAATTTTTTATATTCAAGTTCATTTATATTTTTTTCTGGACTATTATTTATTTTATCTAGTTCTTCAGTACTTTTTTTATGTAATATTCAAATTGTGATAATTGTAATTCAATTCAATGCTAATATACATTTTGTTTTCTTGCTAATTTTTTTCATATTTTTTACGCCCGTAAAAATAAAATACATTTTTTTAAATTTCTATTTTAAAAAAATGTAAACACTAATTTTTAAATAATATATTAAAGTATAACATTTATAATATTTAAAAATATATTTTTATTAAATTTAATTAAAACTTAAAATTTTATTTATTTTTTGAATTATGGAAATTTGTTGTAAAAAAGACAAAATTTGATAACATATAATTATTATTGAGTTTATATCACCCATTACTTTAAATTAAAGTAAATGGGTTTTTGTTTAAAAAAAGGAGAAAAAAGAATGGCTGATAAAACAAATTTGCAAACATTTCATCAAATCATTAAACAACAAATAATAAATGATATTTTAAATAAGTCAGAAATTGCTATAAAAGCAAGACATGGCGGCTTAACAATAAGATTTGAAAAAAATAAAAAAAAATATAAATAATACTGAATTTACTAGTTCTTTTAATTCAAGTCAAATATCACAAACTAAAATAATTGAAAATGGATCACAAAAGTATAGATATAATTCTGTAACAATTTTAGATCTTGATAAACAAATAGCAAAGAAAATAATAATTGAAGAAGCAAGAGCATATAGAATATTAAATTTACAAAAAGAAAATAATGATGAAACTTTAAAAATTGAATTTGAATTAAAAAAAGCAAAGGAAAATTTAGAAAAAATTAAAAATGCAATAGTTAGTGGTCAATTATTTGGTAAAAAAACGTTAAAAAAAAGAAAAAGAGAATTAGCCAAATATGAACATGAAATTAAAGAAAAAACAACTCGGTTAAGGAAATTAAAACAAAGAAAAGAACAATTAAATGAATATCAAAAGATAAATAGTAATATCCAAAATGAATTAAAAAATGATATTAAACAATTTTTAAATAATGACGAAAAGAACAAAACCAAAATATTAACAAAAAATAGAAAAAAAATAAAAAAAACTAAAAATTAAACTTAATAAAATTAACATTTTACAAAAAGAATTAAAATATGAAAATAAAATATTAAAATTAGAAAATGAAATTAAACAAGAAAAAATTGAAAATGGTAAAAAAGTTGAACAAATATATGAAGAAATTTTGACAATAAATAATAATTGTTATTATATAACAACTTTTATACATAATAATCAATCAATTTCAGAAAAAATAATGTTTTTTCATAACTTTGATAATGATAATATACAAATATTAACGCAAACAAAACAATATAAAAATTTAAGTCAATACAAAAATGATCTTTTATTAATAAATAATAATAATTTTGATAGAATACCAATTAAAGAGTTTATAAAAGAACAAACAAAATATAAAGAAAAACCATCTATAGTTGAATTCACAATGTGGGGTGTTATTTCAGTACTTTCTGTTGGTGTTCCAATATTGATTTCTTGTTTACCCTTTGTAAGGAGGGAAATTGCAACAGAATTAAAAGACAAACTTATAGTTGGTTTAATTTCAATTATACTTGGCTTATTTATTAAAACTGCTGCAACAACAGTTTCAACTGCAATAAAAAAAGTTGATTCATGAATTTATAATAAAATGTTTAAAAATCAAGAAAAAATTGAAAAAGATAAAAAAGAATTTAAAACAATAATTAGAGACTTGACAAGTGATAAAGTAGAAACTCAATTAGAAAGACAATTTAATATTTTAAAACAAGAATTAGATAATAGGAAAAAGCAAAAAATAAATAAACTATTAAGTAATAAAATAACGTGAGAAAACCCAGATAAAGCAAAACCAACAGTTACTAATCCTGTTGCTAAAAATTTTGATTTAAGTGTTATAGTTAATTCTACTGATATACAACCCCCAATTAGCCCAGTAACAAAACAACGAAGTTATTCAATATAAAATATTGTTTTAAAAATAATTTTACTGAGTATTTAAAGGGTAGAAAAAATATTCAAAGAATAATAAAGGAAGTAAAAAATATGCCATGAGAACCACATGAAAAATGAAGTACAAAAGATAAAGATTCACTTGCAAAAAAAATAGATGAAGTAAATAATAGTTTTGGAAAAGAAAAAGAAAGAGAAAGACGAGAAAAAGTTGCTGATACATTTGAAAGTAATAAAAATAAGAACATAATAAATGATAAACCTTTAGTAAACATAGATAATAATGCTATTACTAAAGTTGCAAAATGTATTATTTTATAAATAATTAAAAACTACTTAATTAATTAAGTAGTTTTTAATTTAGTTTCATGATAAAAGAAAAAAGAAATTTTATATTTTATAAATTAAAGATGATAGTTAAAACTTGTTAATTTGAGTTTTACCTTATGTTATAATTAAATTAGAGGTGGACTATGGAATGCTACTTTACTAATCATAAAACTAATAATATTTTAATATTGGATGAAGAAGATAGTAAACATCTAATTAAAGTATTACGTCATAAAATTAATGATGAAATAGTTATTATTCATCAAGAACAAAAATATTTAACAAAAATTATTGAAATTACATCAGTTATTAAATGCGAAATTATAAAAACAGTGCCAAATAGTAATTCAGAATTCAGATGTAAAATCACATTAGTAATATCTTTATTAAAAGAACAAAAATTTGATTTAGTCATTCAAAAAGCAGTAGAATTGGGAGTTTATCAAATTGTGCCATTGCAGTTAAAACGATGTGTTAGTGTTTTAACAAGAACAAAAGCAGAACAGAAAGTTTTACGTTGACAAAATATTGCAAAAGCTGCTGCCAAACAATCAAATCGCAATTTAATTCCGATTGTTACACCCGTTGTTTTTGATTTAAAACAATTAGAGCGATATCGGTCTCATCTTAATTTGGTTGCATATGAAAATTCATCAGAAACTAGTTGAATTAGTCAAATAAATAATAAATTATCATCAATAACAATTATAGTTGGACCCGAAGGAGGAATCACTAAAGAAGAAATTGCAACTTTAACACAACTTAATTTTAGTAATATTAGTTTAGGAAAATTAATTTTACGTGCTGAAACTGCACCTTTATTTTTAATGTCAATCATTAATTATGAAACAAGTTTAAAAAGTTAGAGGAGTACAAGATGATTAGAATTGGTATTATTGGAACTGGAAAAATTGTTCAAAGATTTATAAAGCAAGCGTTAACTAATAAAAAAGTTAAAATAACTTGTATATATTCAAGAAGTTTAGATAAAGCAGAAACATGAGCAAAAAAATATAATATTGCCCATAGTACTGATGATTTAAATAAAATGATAGAACATATTGATGCTATTTATATTGCTTCACCAAATGGTTTGCATTACAAACAAAGTAAATTATTTTTAAAAAATAATATTCATGTTTTGGTAGAAAAAACTATTACTTTTACAGTTGAAGAAGTTAAAAACCTAATTTCTTTAGCAAGAAGTAAAAAAATAATTTTATTAGAAGCTTATGTTACTGTTCATTTACCTATTTTTTCTAAATTAAAAAAATTAGTGCATGAAATAAATCCAGAAGTAGTTAACCTTAATTTTAATCGTATTTCTTCAAGAATGCCATCAGTTGAAAAAGGAATATATGATTCTGTTTTTGATAAAGATTTTGGTAAAGGTTCAACTTATGATAGTTTAGTATATCCATTACAATTAGTATTGTATTTATTAGGTAAAGTAAAAACAGTTAAAGCGATGGCAATTAAATTACCTAATGGTGTTAATTTAAGTAATCATGTTATTTTGAAGCATGAAAATGGAACTATTACTACTATTACTTGTAGTAAAGGAGTAACCTCTTATGCACAAAGTGAATTTATAGGTCATAATAGTAGTCTTGTTTTATCACAAGTTCATCCATTAAGTGGAATTAAGGTTTATACTAAAAACGGAATAAAAGAAATCGCAGATAATACCAATGAAGAAAGTTTAATGACATATGAATTAAATGACTTTGTAAAAATGATTAAAAATAAAGATTATTTAAGTCGAGATTATTGATTAAATCATAGTTTAATGAATCTTGAAGTTATTGAAGCAATTATTAAAAGTGAAAATGAATTAGGAGTTGAAGTTTATGAAAAGTAATATTAATTTAAATGAATATATTGATCATACATTATTAAAACCAGAAGCAACATTATCAATGATTGATACATTATGTAAAGAAACTAAAACTTATTATTTTAAAGCAGTTTGTATTAATCCATTTTATGTTAATCGTGCTGTTACTTTATTAAAAAATAGTAATGTTAAAGTATGTACAGTGGTTGGTTTTCCATTGGGTGCCAATACTACACAAACTAAAGTAGCAGAAACAATTAATGCGATTAAAGATGGTGCTCAAGAAATTGATGTTGTTATTAATATTGGGGCACTAAAGGATAATGATCAAAAACTTGTATTGCAAGATCTACAAGCAGTTCGTAATGCATGTCCACAAAATATTATTTTAAAAGTAATAATTGAGTGTAGTTTATTAACAACAGAACAAAAAATTATTGCTTGTCAGTTAGTAACTAAAGTAAAAGCAGATTTTATTAAAACTTCAACTGGTTTTGCTAATGGTGGTGCAACGGTTGCTGATATTAAATTAATGAAGGCAAATATTGGTCCTCATGTTGCAATTAAAGCTTCTGGTGGTATTAAAAATCAAGATGATGCAATGGCGATGATTAATGCTGGTGCTACTAGAATTGGTACTAGTAATGGTGTTGCTATTATTTCAGGACAAGAAACTAAGGGTGGTTATTAAGATAGATATATTGATAATTATAATAAATAAAAAAAAGAAATTAAGATATTTAAAAAAATTAATTATATGTAAAAAATAAAAGTTACCTAGGTAACTTTTATTAATAAAAAATCCCTAATTAAAGGGATTTTGCCTAAGAAACCACGTACTTAACATACGCTTAGTAATCAAGTGGTATACGGTTTATCTTAAAGGACTTTATTGTATTTTACTATACTTTTATATATGATTCAAGTATAATAAATTTGATAACTTATGAAAGTGTAGTATATAATGGTATTTATAATATTAGATGAATCCGGGACTTTATCAATAAATAATAGACATAAATATTTTGTCATAGCAGGCTATATATGTAAAGATATAAGAAAAGTAAAATTTATATATAACAAAGTAAAAAATATTTTAAAAGAAAGTTTAAAAAATAAAATTGAAATAAAAGCTACAGATTTAAATGTTACAGAAAAAGCAATTTTTATAAATCAATTATTAACCTTAAATGATGTTAAATTAATAGGAATTTATATTAATGCAAAAAATCCAAAACTTTTAAAAAATATAAAACATATTGCAGATAAATATAATTTTTTAACTAAAGTTATGTTAAATAAAATTTTTGAAAATATTAAAGAATATTTTGAAGATGAAAGTGAAATTAATTTTAGGATTGATGAAAGATAAGATAAAGGATTATTTCCAAATGGTTTAGAACAATATTTAAAACAAAATTGAAAACTATGTAATGTTAATGAAAATATAAAATTAAATGTAAAATATTTAGATTCTAAAACAAATTTAGATATTCAAATGGCAGATTATATTGCTAATATAATTTTTGTAAAAAAAAATTATCCTGAACATTCACAACCTATAAATTTTATTAATGACTGGGAATTAAATAATAAACTAATATGAGATTATGAAGCTTATCATAATAAAAAAATAATTGAAAAAGATGAAGTAAAAACAACAAAGAATACACATGTTACACATGTAAATCTAGTAAATGTTAAAAAAATAGATAAAATTAAAGAGTTTAAAAAAGTAAATAATAATGTTTTGATAGAAAATATATATCAAAAGGTGAATTTTTGAACATTAACGCACTATAAAAATGGAAGAATATTAATTCAAGGTAAAGAAATTATTGAATTAATAAAAATTTTAGAAATAGAAAATTTTTAGAAAAAACTGTTTAAAATGGTAATTTTTTATAGTAAAAAATAAGCAGTTTCTCATAATTACATTCTATTTTTAATTATTTCACCAATCTTTTTATCATTCCAAATAAAATATTTGATTTATTAGTATTTTATTTCCAAAAATTTGAAAAACTTATCAAAAAAAATAGATTTTTCTGATAAATCAATATATAATTTATGAGATACGAAAGTAAGGAGGCAACAGACTATGGCAGTACCAGCAAGAAGAACGTCAAAAATGCGTAAAAATACACGTCGTGCCCATGATAGTTTATCTGCAACAACTACAACTAACTGTTTAAATTGTGGAGCAATTACTAAACCACATCATGCCTGTATGAAATGCAAGACATACAAAGGTGTAAGTATTACTAATCCATTACAAGCAGAAAAAACATCATCAACAGAAAAAAAATAAAATATGAATATATCTTATCTTAGATTACCTTCCTCTTATTTATTTAAAATAATATTTTAAATATTAGAGGTTTTTTATTTTACAAAATTATTTTATAATAGTTAATAATTTATTAAAATATAGATTATAATTTATTAAAATAGACACTATTTATTAGGAAGTGTAGAGTATGAAAAATAAGGGCTATTATGATTTATTATTAAAGATTAGTGATGATATTACCAATAATTTCCAAATATCACATATTAATGATGAAAAAGAATTAATTAAAGACATTGATCATTATTTAGTTAAACAATTAAATAATACTTTAATTGAACAATTAAAAACGATTAAATCACCAGAAGCAAAAATTGATTTTTTAAATCAAATCATAAGTAATTTTACTACTAATAAATTTAGTAATAACATTTTATTACAAGTAAATGATAGTATAATTGATAATCCTTTAACTTCTAATATTAGATTAAGTGATAATTATTTATTTACTAATGAAAACCAACAAACATTAATTAATCATTTAAATCAGGAAATTAGAACTTGTGATGAAGTATACTTCATTTATCCTTTTATATCAAATTCAATTATTAATAAGTTACGTTCATCATTTACTTACGCTTTAAATCATAATATTACTATTAATTTTATTACTACTACTTTTGATGATATGGCTTTATTTGTTAATTTATATGCATTAGTTAAAATAATAAAAAAGTATCCTAATATTAAAGTTAAAGTTGAAAATAATTTAGAAAAACGTAGTGAAAGAATTCATATTAAAGCTGCTATCTTTAAACGAAATTCAGGTTTTTCTTCAGCAATAATTGGTTCATCAAATTTAACGCAAAAAGGTTTAGCTAGTGGTCGTGAATGAAATATTAAAATTAATGAATTTGATAATAAGCAACTATATCAAAATATTTTAAATCAGTATTATAAATTATGAAATGATAATTTAGTTGATTTAAATGATGAACAACAACGATTACAATTACTATCACGAATTGAATATAATCGATTGCTTGTAAATAAAAAAGATGAACAATGATTAGCAACTAATTATTTTCTTTATGATTTTCAAATTGCCTTAATTAATAAATTAAAGTTAAGAAGAAAACTTAAAAAAACAAAACATTTAATTGTCATGGCAACAGGTGTTGGTAAAACAGTAGTATCTGCTTTTGACTATTTAAATCAAATCAAAGAAAATAATAATCAAAAACCTTCAATTTTATTTTTAGCACATCAAAGAGAAATTATTGAACAAGCAATTATTACTTTTCGAAAAGTAATAAATGATAAAAAATTTGCAACTATTTTAAATAGTAAACAAAATAATTTTCAAGAACAATATTTATTTGCAACAGTACAAACTGTACATAGACATCTAAATAAGTTTAAACGTCAACAATTTGATATTATTATTTTTGATGAAGCTCATCATTTGGCTGCCAAAACTTTTCAGACAATTTTAAATTATTTTCATCCTAAACAAATTATTGGTTTAACAGCAACACCAGAACGAGAAGATAATAAAAACATTATTAATTATTTTGATAATGAGTTTGCACATGAATTACGATTGTGAGATGCAATTAATGAAAAACTTTTATCACCATTTGATTATTATTGTATTGATGACATTACTGCTGATTTAACTGGTATTGATTTAAATAATGATCAACAATTATTTAAAAAATTAAATACTGAAGCAAGAAATAAGTTATTATTAGATGTAATTAATGACTATATTGGATTTTATAGTAATCGGATTTGTTTAATTTTTTGTATTAACATTACTCATGCACAAATTGTTGCTAGATTTTTGCAAAATCACGGCTTAAAAGCAGATTTTTTAACAAGTAAAAATCAAACTAATCGTAGTAAAATCATTAATGATTTTAAAAATAGAATTATTAATTATTTATGTGTAGTAAATATTTTTAATGAGGGAATTGATATTCCTGAAATTGATACTATTATTTTATTACGACCAACTAATTCAAAAACAGTATATTTACAGCAATTAGGAAGAGGATTGAGAAAAACAGAAACTAAACATTGTTTAGAGGTTTATGATTTAATTGCTAATATTGATAAAAAATATGACATAACCATTGGTATTAAAAATCTTTCGAACTCACATATTATAAATGTTAATAAACAATTACCTAATAGTTTTAATTTACCTTATGGATGTACTATTACTTTAGAACCAAGAAGTCAAAACGTCATTTTAACTAATTTAAAGCAATGATATCAATCACGAAAAAAAATTTATTTGGTAATTCAATCATATTATCAACTTTATAATGATAATGCTATTTTTAAAATATTAATTGATTATGATTTGACAATTCAAGAATTTTATAATTTTTTAAATGATTTTTATTTACGAATAGCAAAAAAAATAAAAAATTATCAAACCCATGATAATGATACTAATCGTAATCAAAATATCTTAAAACAATTCTTATTTTTAAATGATTATCAAATAGTTAATTATTTTTATTTAAGATTAAGTCAAGAATTAGATACTGAATTAATTAATTATCATTATGACAATTTATTAATAGCATCATTATTATATGAGGTTACAAGTAATAAAGTATTTAATCGTATTTTTCCAAATTTTAATGAAATACCATGTTTAGTTACAAATTTCATTGAAAATAACAAATTGGTTGTTAATGAACTAAAAATTATTCTTAAATATAAACTAGATTATGAAACATTGTTACTTAATGAACATTTTAATCAAGATTATCCTTTATTATCTTATCAATCAACATTTACTGTGCATCAGGCACTATGTACAATTAATCGTGTTAATTTTAATAAAAAACTTGGACCTTTAAAAATTATTGCCTTTCAAGCGGGTCATTTGACATTTAATGAAAATAAATCAGTAATTTTTGCAGATATTGATGGAACAAATTATGGTAAATTAACTAGTTATAATAAATTAACAAAAGAATATTACTGATCAATACCAGAAAATAAAACGATTAATTCAAAATTAGTGAAAGATTTACAAAATAATAATATTGAAAAAATATTATTTTTAAATAATGATTGTAATAAAAAATTTAAAAATCTTGCTTTAAAGTTGTATGACTTTATTGGTATTGGTCAATATCAATTAACAATTAAGAGTGATTATATTACTATTAAATTTTTAGTAGAATAAATAATATTTTATTTTTTTAATTTTATAAAAAATTTTAATGATTTTAATTTTAAAAAAATAATGTTTTTTTATGATAATTAGGTTGACAATAATTATGGCATGTTGTATTATTATTATTGTCCCAAAAATAAATGGGTTACAAACTAGAAAAAACGATCTTTGAAAACTAAATAGAACAAGAATTAATCCGTCAATTTTTTATTAAAAATTAAATAAGTCAGACATCATCTTTTAACAAAAACAATTTTATTGAGAGTTTGATCCTGGCTCAGGATTAACGCTGGCGGCATGCCTAATACATGCAAGTCGAACGAAAGTAGCAATACTTTAGTGGCGAACGGGTGAGTAACACGTATCTAACCTACCATTTAGTGGGGAATAACTGTTGGAAACGACAGCTAATACCGCATATGTTATTTATTTGCAATGATAAATAATGAAAGGAGCATTTGCTTCGCTAATTGATGGGAATGCGGCGCATTAACTAGTTGGTAAGGTAATGGCTTACCAAGGTAACGATGCGTAGCCGATCTGAGAGGATGAACGGCCACATTGGGACTGAGACACGGCCCAAACTTCTACGGAAGGCAGCAGTAGGGAATTTTTCACAATGGGCGAAAGCCTGATGGAGCAATGCCGCGTGACTGATGAAGGTCTTCGGATTGTAAAGGTCTGTTGTAAGGGAAGAAGTGCTAGAATAGGAAATGATTTTAGTATCGACCATACCTTACCAGAAAGCCACGGCTAACTATGTGCCAGCAGTCGCGGTAATACATAGGTGGCAAGCGTTATCCGGATTTATTGGGCGTAAAGCGTGCGTAGACGGTTTTGCAAGTCTGAGGTTAAATTTAGGGGCTCAACCCCTAACCGCCTTGGAAACTACATTACTAGAGTATAGGAGAGGTTAGTGGAATTTCATGTGTAGCGGTGGAATGTGTAGATATATGAAGGAACACCAGTGGCGAAGGCGGCTAACTGGCCTATTACTGACGTTGTGGCACGAAAGCGTGGGGAGCAAATAGGATTAGATACCCTAGTAGTCCACGCCGTAAACGATGAGTACTAAGTGTTGCCATGAGGCAGTGCTGTAGCTAACGCATTAAGTACTCCGCCTGAGTAGTATGCTTGCAAGAGTGAAACTCAAAGGAATTGACGGGGACCCGCACAAGCGGTGGAGCATGTGGTTTAATTCGAAGCAACGCGAAGAACCTTACCAGGTCTTGACATACCTTGCGAAGCTATAGAGATATAGTAGAGGTTAACAAGGATACAGGTGGTGCATGGTTGTCGTCAGTTCGTGTCGTGAGATGTTTGGTTAAGTTCAGCAACGAACGCAACCCTTGTCCTTAGTTGCCAGCATTAAGTTGGGGACTCTAAGGAGACTGCTAGTGTAAGTTAGAGGAAGGTGGGGACGACGTCAAATCATCATGCCCCTTATGACCTGGGCTACACACGTGCTACAATGGCTGATACAAAGAGTCGCTAAACCGCGAGGTCAAGCAAATCTCAAAAAGTCAGTCTCAGTCCGGATTGAAGTCTGCAACTCGACTTCATGAAGTCGGAATCGCTAGTAATCGCGAATCAGCAATGTCGCGGTGAATACGTTCTCGGGTCTTGTACACACCGCCCGTCAAACCACGAGAGTTGGCAATGCCAGAAGTCGGTGTCCTAACCGCAAGGAGGGAGCTGCCAAAGGCAGGGTTGATGATTGGGGTTAAGTCGTAACAAGGTATCCCTACCGGAAGGTGGGGATGGATCACCTCCTTTCTATGGAGTTTAGTTTCTAATAAGAAACCAAGACAACAAGAAAAATTAGATGGATGATTTATTGGATTATTTCTTTTGTTCTGTTTAGTTTTCAGGGATTGTTTTTTCTGAACAATTGTTCTTTAAAAACTGGATAATAGACATCTTTTAAAAAAATAAGATAATTTTTATTTTGCAATAGGATATTCTAAAAATAAATTATTAAGAGCGTATGGTGGATGCCTTGGAATTGGAAGACGATGAAGGACGCGATTACCTGCGATAAGCTTCGGGGAGCTGGAAATAAGCTTTGATCCGGAGATGTCCGAATGGGGAAACCCACTATCTTTAATCAGATAGTACTGTACAATGAATTCATAGTTGTGCAGAGTGATACCTAGAGAATTGAAACATCTTAGTACCTAGAGGAAAAGAAAGCGAATGCGATTCCCTTAGTAGCGGCGAGCGAAAAGGGAGCAGCCTAAACCAGTCGTCAGACTGGGGTTATAGGACTGTCTATTAGGTTCCACCTATGAAGAGTTACAAAATTTATATATAGCAGAAGTTGTTGGGAAGCAACGCTATAGATGGTGAAAGCCCAGTATGCGAAATGTATAAATCTCTTGACAGTATCCTGAGTACGGCGAGGCACGTGGAACCTTGTCGGAATTTGCGCAGACCACTGCGTAAGGCTAAATACTAACCAATTACCGATAGTGAACCAGTACCGTGAGGGAAAGGTGAAAAGTACCCCGAGAGGGGAGTGAAATAGTTTCTGAAACCATATGCTTACAACAAGTCGGAGCCCGTTAATGGGTGACGGTGTGCCTTTTGTAGAATGAGCCGGCGAGTTACGATTACATGCAAGGTTAAGTTGAAAAGACGGAGCCGAAGTGAAAGCGAGCCTGAATAGGGCGTTTAGTATGTGGTCGTAGACCCGAAACCAGGTGATCTAGCCATGAGCAGGTTGAAGTTAATGTAACAGTTAATGGAGGACCGAACCAACGTTCGTTGAAAAGACCGTGGATGACTTGTGGCTAGCGGTGAAATTCCAATCGAACCTGGAGATAGCTGGTTCTCCCCGATATAGTTTTAGGACTAGCGTCAGAATTAGTGCAATGGAGGTAAAGCTCTGAATGTATGATGGCCCCACCTCGGGGTACTGAATGCAGTTAAACTGCGAATGCCATTGTTACATATCTGGCAGTCAGTCTATGGGTGATAAGGTCCATGGACGTGAGGGAAACAGCCCAGATCATCAGCTAAGGTCCCCAAATCAATGCTAAGTGGAAAACGATGTGGAATTGTTCAGACAGCTAGGAGGTTGGCTTAGAAGCAGCCATCCTTTAAAGAGTGCGTAACAGCTCACTAGTCGAATGATTCTGCGCGGAAAATGTACCGGGGCTAAGCATTGTACCGAAGCTATGGGTCTATATGTATGTTTACATATATTGTGGGCGGTAGGGGAGCGTTCTAATCTGCGACGAAGTTAGACCGGAAGGACTAGTGGAGCGTTTAGAAGTGAGAATGCCGGTGTGAGTAACGATTGAAGGTGAGAATCCTTCATGCCGATTGACCAAGGTTTCCTGGGCTAGGTTCGTCCACCCAGGGTTAGTCAGGACCTAAGGCGAGGCCGAAAGGCGTAGTCGATGGATAACAGGTTGATATTCCTGTACCACCATGGTGACTGATGGAATGACGGAGAAGGCTAAAATGTCCCAGTGGTTGGTAGTGCTGGGCTAAGTACAAAGAGGGTTGTGTAGGCAAATCCGCACAGCGTTAACCTTGAAGTACGATGGGGAGTGAACGGTTCGCTTAGTAACGAAGCATTTGATGCCATACTTCCAAGAAAAGTTTCTAAAGACATCACCATGGTGCCTGTACCGAGAACGGACACATGTGGTCAAGGAGAATATCCTAAGGCAAGCGAGATAACTATAGCTAAGGAACTCTGCAAAATAACCCCGTAAGTTAGCGAGAAGGGGAACTCATAGCAATATGAGTCGCAGTGAAGAGGTCCGGGCGACTGTTTAGCAAAAACATAGCTCTCTGCTAAGTCGTAAGACGATGTATAGGGGGTGACGCCTGCCCAGTGCTGGAAGGTTAAAGAGATTTGTTAGCGTAAGCGAAGCTTTGAACTGAAGCCCCAGTGAACGGCGGCCGTAACTATAACGGTCCTAAGGTAGCGAAATTCCTTGTCAGGTAAGTTCTGACCCGCACGAAAGGCGTAACGATCCGGACGCTGTCTCGGCTATAGACTCGGTGAAATCTTAGTACCTGTGAAGATGCAGGTTACCCGCGATTAGACGGAAAGACCCCGTGGAGCTTTACTACAACTTGATATTGAATTTTGGTGTAGTTTGTACAGCATAGGTGGGAGACGTTGATATGCAGACGCTAGTAGGTATGGAGTCACCATTGGGATACCACCCTTGCTATATTGAAATTCTAACTTGAGACCATAATCTGGTCTAAGGACAGTGTCTGGTGGGTAGTTTGACTGGGGCGGTCGCCTCCTAAAAAGTAACGGAGGCGCCCAAAGGTACCCTCAATATGAATGGAAATCATATGTAGAGCGCAAAGGTAAAAGGGTGCTTGACTGCGAGACATACAAGTCGAGCAGGAACGAAAGTTGGGCTTAGTGATCCGGCGGTGCTGTGTGGAAAGGCCGTTGCTCAACGGATAAAAGTTACCCCGGGGATAACAGGCTAATCTCTCCCAATAGTTCATATAGACGGGGAGGTTTGGCACCTCGATGTCGGCTCATCGCATCCTGGAGGTGTAGTCGCTTCCAAGGGTTGGGCTGTTCGCCCATTAAAGCGGTACGCGAGCTGGGTTCAGAACGTCGTGAGACAGTTTGGTCCCTATCTGTCGTGGGCGCAAGAAATTTGAGGAAAGCTGTTCCTAGTACGAGAGGACCGGAATGGACCTACCTCTGGTGCACCAGTTGTCACGCCAGTGGCACAGCTGGGTAGCTATGTAGGGCATGAATAAGCGCTGAAAGCATCTAAGCGCGAAGTCAGTTCCAAGATGAGATTTCTCATTCGAAAGAAGTAAGATCCCTTGAATACTACAAGGTTGATAGGTCAGGTGTGTAAGCATAGTGATATGTTCAGCTTACTGATACTAATAGATCGAGGATTTATTGAAGAATATATTCTCTATTGCAAATCAAAAGTAATCAAATTTAAAGATGTCTGTTTCTAGTTTTTAGGGAACAATTGCTAAACTATTTGGTGTCCATGGCGGAGTGGTCACACCTGTTCCCATCTCGAACACAGCAGTTAAGCACTCCAGCGACGAAAATACCAGCAATGGGAAAATAGCACGATACCAAATTTTTTTGTTTGTGTTAGTATTTAATTTAAAATTTAAATTTTTTTTATGTTAAGATTGAGAGTATTAAAATGTAAAAAAGATTTTAAGAAAAAAGGAGAAAAAATGGATAAGGTTGAAAAGAAATTAGATAAAAAATTATATATTGGAGCTAAAATTGGATTCATAACAAATATTATAAATATTATTTGAAGTGTAATTATTACAATTATTTTAGCAACAGCAAGTAGTGTCATTTTTAAAAGTTTTACAAAATATGATCACACTTCATTAACATCAGGAGTTAGTACAATATTTATTGTTGGATTGATTTTTGGACTTTTAATTGCTATTGGATTTTCAATTGCAATAATTATTATGTGCAATAATGTTTTAAAAGGAAATGCTAATAGTGGTTTAGCTGTTGGAATTGTAACTTTGGTTTTAGCAGGTTTTTCTTTAATAGTTATGTTTTCATCAAATTTTAATTTTATTAGTGGTATTAATATTATTTTTTTAGGACTTAATATTGCTTCAGGTGTATTATTAATTATTGGTAAATATTTTCCAGTTACTAATAAACCAGAAGAAGTAGTTTCTATGGTAAATGAATAATTAAAAATATTTAATAAATTGTATAAATAAGGCTTTTAATTTCTAAAGCCTTATTTTATTTTTTATAATTTAAAACCATAAGGATAAGTAATGATTGGAAAATTTGGTTTATCATCATCATGCTTTTTTTTATATTGTATGTTATTAATTCATAAATAAAGGTATTGTAAACCAATACTAATAATTAACAGAAAAATAATAGCAGTAACTAATACTCCTACACCATATTTTTGGTAGTTGAAAAAAAAGTAAGGATAACAAATATTAATATTTTCTCCTTGTTTAATACGTAGTACACCACGAACCATTACCATTACTACATAAAAACAAGGATAAAATAAAATAAATCACATATAAAGTTTATGATGATTTTTTAGTGAATAAAAATCACGTCCACATGATAAAGCAAAATTTAAAATCATAACAATTGGCATAATTAGATTTAGAATTATTGTTTTAAATCATAAATAAATATCAGTTCCATATTTACTTCTTTCTTGGCTATTACTAATGATACCTATTCAAAATACTAACATTGTAATTGTAATATAAATAGTAATGCTTAATAAAATATAAAAACTTGGTTTTGAATTTTCTTTAAATTTACTTTCAAATAAAAAAGCAAATAAATAAATGAGTACTAAATAATTAGTTTGAGTTGTAAAATAAAAATAATAAATTGCCAATCTTTCAGTTGATTTATCAACATTAGGAACAATGAAAGCATTGGGATAATTAATAGTAATTATTAAATCAAAAATTAAGAATAAAGAAATAATAAGTAGACCAAATAAACGTCAAATAATTTTAATAAGATTTCTTTTTTTTAATCGGTATTCACTACTATTTTTTCAATTCATATTTTTTCTCCTATTTATATTAGAATTAAATTTAATTAAATTTCCTATCAAAAATTTAATTTTTTATTATGATTGAATATGCTACTTATTTAGTATATCAAGTTTTTTCTTATCACTATTAATATTTACTAACTGATTATTTAAAACACTTAATAAGTGCTAAATTGTAAAGGTAAGTGCAACTAAATTATTTTTCTATCCAAATATTCGATTGGTGAAAGATAATTTAGTATTTTTCTTGGTCTTTGGTTTAAAGACAATATAAATTTATGAACTTCATTTTTATTAGTTTTTGAAAAAATAAATTTTTTAGGAAATTTTTCTCTAATTAAACCATTAGTATTTTCATTAGTACCTCTTTGTCAAGGTGAATATGGATTGGCAAAATAAATTTTTATATCTAAATTTTTTTCAAGTTGTTGTCAATTTGAAAATTCTTTGCCACGATCAAAAGTAATAGTTTTAACAATGTTTTTAGGAAGAATTGATAAATAATAACTAACATTTTTATTAATAACTTTAGTAGTTCTGTTTTTAACTAATATTGCTAAAGTAAATCGTGATACTCTTTCAACTAAAGTTATTAAACATGATTTGCTTTTACCTCGTGATGATACTATAGTATCTCCTTCTCAATGACCAAGTGTTATACGATCATTAACATTTATATCTCGTTCTTTAATTGATTTACCATTAAACTTGCCACGATTTTCTTTAGATTTTCGTTTTTTACCTTTTCTTCTTAAATTTTTACTAGTAACTTTATCAAGCATTCCAAAATAAATTCAAGTATAAATTGTTTTAAAACTAATAACTCACTCTTTATGAAAATTTTTAATTCTGCCATAAATTTGTTCAGGTGATCAACCTAATAGTAATTTTTGTTGTACATATTTTACTAAATTCTTATTTTTAAACTTATGAAAACTAATATGTGATTGTTTTCGATTTTCAGCTTTATTTTGTGCAATTAATGAAAAATAATGATTATTATCTTTATTTCTATTAATTTCTCGAATAATAGTACTAATACTTCGATTAAGATTTTTAGCTATTTCACTAATTTTAAATTTAAATTTCAATTGATTCTCAATATAAATCCTTTCATCTATGCCAAGATGTTTATAACTCATATAAAAACTCCTTACTTTTTTCTAAACTAAATTTAGCATTATGAAATTTTTATATGAGAATTTTTTGCAATTTTATTTACTTGCACTTACAAGTATAACTCAGCAAGTTAAAAAAATTAACTTATTAATTATTTAATCTTGATTTTTTGGTAATAAAGTTTATTATTAATGTTAAGGATATAATTTTATCCTTATAATTTTAATGAATATATAAGTAATTATATAAGTATTAAAATTATATATGTTGATTTAACAAAAAGTTTAATAATTGATTATATATCCTTAGTTTTATTAAAATAAAACTAAGATTTTAAGTATTTAATTAAATATACTTAATTTAATATTATAATTATAAACACAAATAATAGGTAAAAAAGGAGTAATCATAATGACAAATTTCTTATCTTTTAGTTTTAAAACAATAAGTTTGGCTTTGGCATTATCTCTTACTAGTAGTTTAATGATAGTTACTAATCATCAATCTAATATTAGTACTGTTAATGACAGTAACAAACTTTCTGGGTTTCATATTACTGTTAAGGAAAATAATAAAAATTTAATTAGTGAAGCCAATACTTGAAATTCAATTAATAATAAGTATGAAGATTTTATTAGATTGCATAAAGAAGTAATAACAGAACAATTTAATGATATTAATAAGGTTAATAATAATTCAAATGATGATATTAGTAAAGAAGTTAATAAGAAATTTAAGGAACAAATCGAAAACAAAGCTAATAATATCTTACCAGATAATGGTATTAAATATTTTACTGATAAAGTTATTGGTCGTAGTGTTGCTAAACAAAGTTTTAATGATATTGCTAGTTTTGGTTATGTTTATGTTGGTTACCATGATAATAGTTTACCAGCACAGATTAACAATGGTATTTTTGCAACGGTAAATCCTAGGGCAGATTTTAATAATTATTTTAGTATTCCTTATATGATTAAACCAAGCGATGATTTTTTAAATAGTCATAAAAGCGTTCAAGATCGGTTAGCAATTTTACCACTTAATAATGGTAATCCCAATGATACTAATCAACCAATGTTAGCTATTTTAGCAAAAAATAAAAATGATAAGAATGAACAATTATTAATAAATGATAAAAATGATGAAGTTTTTGATAATGGTTCAATTAGTTATGCAATATTAAATCATAAACCAGACGATCATTTAAAATCAACTAGTTTTAATGTTAGTGTTAAAGATAGTGGCTATAGTAAAACTATTAAGTTAACAAATAATAGTTCAAATATTCAATTTAGTACTATTAGTGATGAAAAAGTTAAAGAAAATCCTGTAATTACACCTCAATATTTAGTTCAAAATAATTCACAAGATAATAAAAATACATTAATAGTTATGAATAAAGCTATTGAGAAAGCTAAAGTAAATATTAGTGATTCACAACAACATTGACTAAAATGAAAAGTTGATTCACAAACTTTACAAAAAGCAAAAAATGATTTAGGAACACCTATTAAAGATGGTGATAATTTAACTCTTAATCAAGGAAGTAATTTTCAAGTTTATTGTATAGGTTTAGATACATCTGACTTACAACGTCAAGCTGCTTCTGAACAATATATTACTGTTTATAGAAGCAATACAAAAATACCTAATTTTCCAAATTGTACTGATTTTTTTGAAAAAACTAATAATTTATTAGCAGGTTTTCAACAATATTTAAATAGTGCTACTAATAATAGTATTAAAATTGAAGATTTAAAAAATAATGCTGCTGGTGAGTTTTTATCATGATTTATTCAATATCAAGGTGATATTACTAAACAAAATTATGTTAATTATTTACAAAGTAATAATTCAGATCGTCCCTGAGATGTTAATATACCATTAACAACTAAAATGTTAATTAATAATTGAAATATTATTATCATTTGTGGCTTCATTATTAGTTTTTTAACTATAATTCCAATAGTTGTTGTTATTATTCGTAAAAAGAAATATTTAAAATAAAGTTTATTATTTTTAAGTAGTACTTGTTAAAATGCAATATATTATATAAAAATATAAAATGATAAGTGTAAAAAATGTTATTACTTGTTTTTTCTTTTTAGTGAGTTACAATAAAAATGGTAGTTATAAATGTTTAGAAAATATTTAAGTAATGCCGGTTTTAATTTTATATTTGACTTTAAGTCCTTGTATAGCATATATAGCATACAAGGAGTTTTTATATAATTTTAAAATAAAATATATTAAGAAAAAGGAGGGAAAAAATAACAAAATAATATTTAAAAAAATAATACAATTTCAAATTTTACTTTTCACAAATATATATTCCTCCCTACAATTATTTTTCAATATTTTTTAAATAATAAATAATAGTAATAAAGTGTACTAGTTTATAAACTAGTACACTTTATTTATAAATTATTTTACATTAAAAATTTGTATCTCTTAAAGCTGCTATTGGTTTATTATTTTTCTTATAAAGAATATTATTATAAAGAGTAAAAAGTAACATCAAAATTAGGTATAAGATTAAAATTGCAAAGATATAAATAAAGAAAGTAGTTAAACTTTTATGAAAATCTAAAAATGGATATGGAAATGAATAATCAATTTCTGTCGTTCCTTTTCTTAAAAAACCAACAAAATTTCCTTTAGCAAGTGCATAACCTAAATATGCAAACATGTAAATAGAAATAATTGGTATTCAAAGATATGTTTGTTTTCCGAGTTTTCAGTAGTATTTACCAGCAGAAAACATAAAATATAAAATCACTATCACTGGTACTATTAAATGTAATAAAAATGTATTTATAAAATTTAATATGCTAATACTATTACTACTATCTAAATTATTTATCATTGGTTTAAATAATACAGCAAAAAATACGATAAGAGTTACGGTAATATAAACAGTAATTGCTAATGAAAATCGCCCAAAAACAAATTGTGCGCGATTTTCATGAAAACGATTTGTTAATACAAAACAAAAGAAAAGAAAAACTAAAAAATTTGATTGAATAGTAAAGGTAGAAATCATTGTTCAAATACCAACTCATGGGCCATCTGGAGTTCATAAATTATGAGGATTAGGTGTTCCAACTGTTATTGGTTTATACTCAATTAAAACTATTGCAAATTGCATTATTAGACCTATAACAGCAATAATTAGCCCAAATCAAAGTAAAAAATCAGAAAATTTACTTTTAAATCCTATATTTTTTCTTATTCCCATATGGATCAACTCACAATTCTATATTTTTTCTATTTTAATTACATTATACATGATATTATAATAAGTATGTAAGATATTAGAAAATTATTAATAGCAACTAAATGAAATAATAAGGTGATGTTATGTATCAATTATATTTAGATACAACAAATAACAAATTAACAGTGGTGATTTTGCAAGGTAATAAAATTTTAGCAAGTTCATCATTTATTGCTTGACAAAAACAAACAGAATTGGCAATTCCAACTATTACTAATTTACTTGTAAAATGCAAAATAAAATTAAAAGATATTTCAAAAGTAGTTATTGCAAATGGTCCTGGCAGTTATACTGGAATTAGAGTAGCAATTACTTTTGTCAAAACACTTAAAGTTTTGAATAGTTTTTTAACGGTTTTTACTATTAATAGTTTATTATTACAGGCAGGATTAATAAAATCAATAAGTGTTTTGTCAGCATACAATAATAAAAGTTATTTGGCAGTATGTGATAATGGAAAAATAATTATTCAGCCGCAATTAGTAGATGAAAATGCTAAAATTGGTATTATTAGTGATTTACTAGATTATAAAATAATTGAAAATTTAGAAAAGTGTAATATTGTGGAAAATTTTCAAAAGTTGTCACCATATTTTATCGAAGTAAAAAACATGGAAGATTTGCAACCATATTATATTAATGATCCATTTTCATCACATAATTAAAAAATAATAATATTTAAATATTTTACATTAGTTTAAAAAGGAGTTTTTACATGCTTATCAATGATAATTTTTGATCTAGAGTATCAAAGGAAGAAAATAATTTCACAAAAAAAGAAAAAGTTCTTATTAACTATATTAATAAGAATAGTCAAAAAATGGATCAAGTTACTATTAGTTCTTTGGCTAAAGAAAATACTGTTGGTTATAGTGTTGTTTATAATTTAATTAAGAAGTTGGGATTTAAAGGTTATCGTGAATTTATCATTAGTTTAGCTGCGCAAGAAACTACTTTCAAAGCTTTAAATCGTGAGTTTTTTGGTGATCGTAGTGTTTTAAAAGAACATTATAAAAAACTGATGGATTTAAATGATTCAACGATTAATTATGAGGAATTACAAAGATTTATTAATTGAATAGATGATAATCGTAAAGCTTGTATTTATTTAGCAGGCATTGGTCATTCTGGTTTAGGTGCGGAAGATTTATCAAATAAATTATATCGGTTTGGTTTACGATCAATCTGTTTAAATAAAGATGATGATAGTATTTTAATGCATGCTTCTTTAATTATTCCAGAAGATGTAATAATTCTTTTTTCATTATCAGGTAAAACCGCTACTATTGTTGAAGCAGCTAAACTTGCTAAAAAGAATAATGCTAAAATTGCAGTTGTTACATCACAAGATAAAACTGAATTAGTGACTTATGCTGATTGAACATTTAATATTGTTTCTTCAGGACTTTATGAAGCACAAGAAATATTTATTTCTCCATTATTTGCTATTACTTATTTTAATGATTTAGTAACAACATATTTATTAAAATCAAAGCATAAAGATTGATATTTAGAAAATAGAATTAAAACTAATAAAGTAATTAAAAAATTTAATTAATTTTTTAAATAAAAAAACTGTTTTTTTAAAAATAATAATTTAATATTATGTCATGAATATTTATTAAGTAAGGAGATGAAGTATGGTGTCTAAACAAGATGATATTTTGACAGTAGAACATGTTTTTCTTGAATCTGATTGTAAAACACAAGCAGAAGCTTTTCAAGAAATAGCAACTTCTGCTAAAAAATTAGGTTTTTTGAAAAAAAATATTAGTGAAAAATCACTAGTTAATAGTTTTCTACAAAGAGAAGGAGAAGGAACTACTGGTTTTGGTGATGGTGTTGCTGTGCCGCATGCCTGTAATGAAGATATTGTTAAATCAGGAATTTTTATTATGCGTTTTAAACAGCCAATTCCTTGGAAAGCACTAGATCAACAACCCGTTAAAGCAATAATTGCTTTAATTGTGCCACTAAAAAGTGCTGGTAATGAACACTTGGAAATTTTATCAAAAGTGGCACAAAGATTAACAAAACCGGAATTTCAATCAATATTATTTAATTCAAAAGATAAAAAAGCAATTATTCAATCACTAAATATTAATAATAAACCTAATGTTGAAACTAGTAGTAAAACTATTAGTGAAGATATGAAAGGTTCTTCAAAAAAAACTAAAAATATTATAGCAATTACTGCTTGTCCAGTTGGGGTAGCACATACTTATATTGCACAAGATAAATTAGAAATTGCTGCAAAAAATTTAGGTTATAATATTAAAGTTGAAACTCATGGTAGTATTGGTATTAAAGGTGCTTTTACAGCAATTGATATTGCCAATGCTGATTTAGTTATTATTGCAGTATCAGCCGGTGTTGCAGATTTAAAATTAGAACGTTTTAATAATAAACCATTATATAAAGTAGAAATTAGCAAAGTTATTAAAAATCCTGAAAGTATTGTTAATGATGCTTTTGCTAACGCAAAACCTTATGAAATAAACAAGTCAGAATCGGGACAAAAAGCGGAAAAAGAAAATAAATCAAATGATTTATTTACTACTGATAAACAAGGAATTATGAAACATATTATGGCTGGTGTTGGCTATATGGTTCCATTTGTTGTTTTTGGTGGAATTATATTAGCATTATCAATTGGTATTGCTAAAGCAGTTTATGGTGCTGACTTTGATATTTCCAAGTTACCACACAATCATTTTCTTTATTTTATGAATCAAGCCGGAAGTATTGCTTTTACATTAATGATTCCAATTTTAGCTGGTTTTATCGCTAATTCAATTGCAGGACGTGCTGCCTTGGTTCCGGCAATAGTAAGTGCATATGTTGCTAATACAGCAGGATTAGTTTATCCAATTGCTGGTTTAGAGCCAAAGATTTCTGCTGGATTTTTAGGAGCATTATTAATTGGTCCAAGTGTTGGATATTTAGTAAGATGAATTATTACTTGAAAAGTACCAAAGACTATTGCTCCAATTATGCCAATTTTCTTTATTCCTATTGTAGTAACATTTTTAATTAGTTTCACTTTTATTTATGCAATTGGAGCTCCAATTGGTTGAATAATGGAACAATTTCAAAATGGGTTAACCCACATGCCACGTGAAGCAATGGCAGCAATTGGAATGTTGCTAGGAGCAATGGTTGGATTTGATATGGGTGGTCCAATTAACAAAGTTGCTTTTTTAGCAGCTTCAACAACGATAACTGCTGATCCTAGTTCACAATTATTTATGGGAGCAGTAGCTGCAGCTATTCCTGTTGCACCACTTGGAATGGGTTTAACAACTTTGATTTTTCGTAAATTCTTTAATGAAAGTGAACGTACATTAGGTTTAACAGCTATGTTAATGGGGTGTATTGGTATTTCTGAAGGTGCGATTCCTTTTGCAGTAAGAGATCCAAAACGTGCTATTATTAGTAATATTATTGGTAGTGCTGTTGCTGGTAGTATTGCTGGTGCTTTCTTATTAACTGATGTTGCGGGTCATGGTGGTCCTATTGTTGCTATCTTAGGTGCAGTTAGTTCAGTTAATTATGTGCTTTGGGTAAGTATTCTTTTATTCTTTTTAGCCATTATTGTTGGAAGTATTGTTACTTGTTTAGTATATGGTGGATTATTAATTATTCAATCACGTAATATTAAGGTTTTTAAATTAATGAATGAAAGAATCATGAAAATATTTAATAGTAAAAAATCTAAATCTAAAAATAGTAAAAATAAAGTTTAATTGAACAAATAATCAAAGTTTAGGAGAGTGAATATGAATAATAGCACATCACAAATAATTTTTTTAAAACCTGCTTTTATTCGCAAATTATGAGGTAGTCAAAAATTAGCACACAAATTTAATTTTGATTTACCTAAAAATACACCAATTGGTGAAGCATGATTAGTTAGTGCTCATCCCAATGGAATGAGTTATGTTTTAAATGGCGAGTATAAGGGATTAAGTTTAGCAGAATTGTTTAAACAGCAACCCAGTTTATTTGCTAATCTTGATAGTTCAGGTAATGTGATTAATAAAGAATATCCGTTGTTAACAAAAATTTTAGACGCAAATGATAGTTTAAGCGTTCAAATTCACCCTGATGATAAATTCGCAGAAAAAAATCATCAATGTTTAGGAAAAACTGAATGTTGGTATATATTAGAATGTTTACCCAAAGGTAAAGTTATCTTGGGTCATAATGCTAAAACCAAAGATCAGTTTAATCAATGATTGGTAAAAGAACAATGACATAAACTATTAAAATATATTCCAATTAAAAAAGATCAATTTATTTATGTTCCTTCTCTAAAAATTCATGGCTTATTGGCACATACTATGGTTTTTGAACTACAACAATCATCAGATATTACATATCGTTTATATGATTATGGTCGTAAAGATGAACTTGGTAATTTACGAAATTTGCATTTGAAAGAAGCATCAACTATTGTTTTAGCTCCTGATTTAAATAGTAGTGAAGCTAATGGTCATGATAATTATTTAGTTGATAATAAGTTTTTTAAGTTAATTAAATTAATTAATGAGGGAATTAAGCATTATAGTTATCCTAATACTAGATGATTGCAAATCTCAGTATTGGATGGTAATGGTATAATTGATAATACTAGTATTAAAAAAGGTGACTCATTTATTTTACCAAATGGTTATACTGATTTTTGTTTAAGTGGAAACATGTTATTGATGGTTGCATATTGCTAATAAATAATTATTATAGTTTTTTTAATGCTTGTTCCAAATCATTTCATAAATCTTCAACATATTCAATACCAATTGAAAGACGAACAAGACCTTCTGAAATATTTGCATCTGCTAATTCTTGTGCATTATAAGTAGAATGTGTCATTGAAGCTGGATGTTCAATCAATGACTCAACTCCACCTAAAGAAACTGCCAAAATTATTAATTTTAAATTATTTAATAGTTTGATTCCTCCATCATATCCACATTTTAATTCGAAACTAATCATTGCTCCCGGTAATTTCATTTGTTGTTCATAAAGTACTTGTTCTGTTGCTGAATTAGTTAGTCCAGGATAAAATACTTTTTTAATCTTAGGATGTTCTTTTAATCTTGCTGCAATTATTCTTGCATTTTTGCAAGCTCTTCATAATCGTAATTCTAAAGTTGATAGTCCTCTTAAAACAAGAAAGGCATCATGAGGTGATAATACAGCTCCTGTTAAATCTTTTAATCCTTCAAAACGAATTTTATTTATTAAAGTACTTTTACCACAAACAATTCCGGCCATAACATCAGAATGACCATTAATATACTTTGTTGCTGAATGGATAACAATATCAGCACCAAAAATTAAAGGTTTAGTAATGATTGGTGTTGAAAAAGTATTATCAACAATTACTTGAATTTGTGGATTATATTGATGGACAATATCACTAATTGCTTTAATATCTAAAATTTCTAAAGTAGGATTAGCTGGTGTTTCGAAAAAAACAACTTTAGTATTTGGTTTTAATTTTTTTTAATTTCATCAAGTTTAGTAAAATCAGCAAAATCAACTTCAATTTGAAAGCGTGATATTCCTTTTTCAATAAGTGAATGAGTACCACCATAAATTGTTTTTGATGATAATAAATGGTCAGTAGCATTCAATAATGTTCAAAAAGTAGATGCAATGGCCCCCATACCCGATGAGAAAGCAATTGCTTTTTCTGATCCTTCTAAATGTGCCATTCGTTTTTCTAAAACAGTTGTTGTTGGATTACCAATTCTTGTATAAACATATCCTTCTTCTTGTAAATTAAATATCCTACCACCTTGTTCGGCACTATCAAAAGCAAAAGTTGTTGATAGATAAATAGGAGGTAGAGCGGCTCCAAATTTATCATTATAATTACCACAATGAACTAATTTAGTTGCAATGTGGTAATTATTTTTATTTTTTTTAATTTTTGTCATAATTATTTCCTTATAGATATAAATTTATTTTATTTTTATGTTATTTCCATTTAATTTCTATTTTAAAACTACCTTTTATATAAAATAAAGGTAGCAAGTTTTATTAAAGTATATAAATATCTTAGATTAATGTTAACAATCTTGTTTTAAAAAAGTAGTTATAATCTAATATTCAATTTTTATATGAAAATACTATAATATCTTTTTGTTATTTTATAGTAAATGTTTTTTTTAATAAAAAAGGTTACCTTTTTACTAGTAATCTTTAAATTCATATTTTAAATTCAATACTTATTATAGTTTTTATTAATTAATATAATTTTAGTTTATTATTGATATTTTATATAGATTAAGATTTATTTAGAATGTATTTTATTATTGTTTTAAGTATAAAATATTTAGAATTTTGAGAAAAGTGTGAAATTGTAGTAAGAATATTAAATTGGAAAGTGTAGTAATGTATCATTAAAAATGATATTAATTTATTTTACAATATCATTATTATGTGAATAAAACTTTTTAAATTTTAAAGTACTTTTTCTAAATAAATCTTGATTTAATTTTATATTCAAAAGTTTACATATGCAATAAATATTTTTTAATATAAAAATATTTATTATAATTAAAATTTATATTATATGTATTAAAATTTAATTATCAATTGGAATATAAAAAAGGTTACCTTTTACTAGTAATCTTTAAATTTATATTTTAAATTCAATTATTATTTTATTTATACTTTAAGTAATGTTGAATATTATTTTTTGTTAATTTATAATTTATTTTTAAAGTTAAGATTTATTTAAAATGTATTTTATTATTGTTTTAAGTATAAAATATTTAGAATTTTGAGAAAAGTATGAAATTGTAGTAAGAATATTAAATTGGAAAGTGTAGTAATGTATCATTAATAATGATATTAGTTCATTTTACTAATATCATTATTATATGAATAAAACTTTTTAAATTTTAAAGTACTTTTTCTAAATAAATCTTGATTTAATTTTATAGTTAAAAATTTATATATGCAATAAAAAAATAAAATTAGAAAAATTATTTTAAATAAGCAATTGCTTCAATTTCAATTAATGCATCTTTGGGAATTCTAGCAACTTGAACTGCTGCTCTTGCTGGAGCGTGTGCACCAAATATTTCTCCATAAACTTTATTCATTTCAACAAAGTGATTTAAGTCTTTTAAGAAAATATTAACTTTTACAATATTATTTAAAGTAATATTAGCAGCTTCACAAATTGCTTTAATATTTAATAAACTTTGTTTAGTTTGTGAAGAAATGTCAGTGCCAATAAATTTACCTGTTTTACTATTAATTGGTAATTGCCCAGAAATATATAAAAAGTCACCTGCAATTATTGCTTGACTATATGGCCCAATGGCAGCAGGAGCATTAGGAGTATGAATAATATTTTTCATAGTTTATCATTCTTTCTAAAATTATTATGTTTTGCATCATTGAATATATTAGTAAAATGTAGCGTTATTTTTAAGTTATTTAGGTGATATTAAATAATTAATAGTAATATAAAATTAGCATCATTAATTATTAAAACTTGAACAACTATAAATATATTTTACATGATTTTCTTTTTTTTAATTAATTATTTTTCACTTTAATAATTTTTTTCATTTTAATTTTAATAAAATATTTATTTAATATTTTATTATCAGTATTGAAAATTAAATTTTATTTTTATTTTTTAACCTTTATAAGTGTAAAAAAAATATTATTAAAATAATTTTATCATTTTTTTAGAAAAAAAATACATTTTATGGTTCACTTTATAAAATGTTACTATATAATTTGATTACAGACCAGTAACATTTTTAAATTGGTTTGAAGATAACGTAGTTATAATAATATCTATAATAGACATTATAATTATAATTCTTAAAACATTAGGAGGAAATCTTTTATGGCAAAAAGTAATTCTAAAACAAAGACAGAAATTATTAAGATAGTGGCGCAAAAGTCTGACGTCACAATTGCCTTAGCGACTAATATTATTGATTTATTTTTTGAAGAGATAAAAGTTGAAGTTGCAAATGGTGGTAAAATTAATATACCAAAATTTGGAATATTTGAAACTATTATTCGTGAAGCAAGAACAGGTCGTAATCCCCAAACTGGTGAATCTATTGTAATTAGTGCTTCTAAAGCACCTAAATTTAAAGCTAGTTCTGAATTTAAAAAACATACTAATCAACAAACAGAAACTTTAGCTTCTTAAATTAAAAATTTTAAAAAATCAAGATAAAATGGATATATAATTTCTAATTTATATCCATTTTGTTCTATTTTTTTATATATCAGTGCTTTTTTTTGAACTTTTAAAAATTTTAATTTTTCTCAAAAAACTAAGAAAAAGGCATTATGTTGTGAAAAATAAATAATAACAAAACTAATAGCATTAAGATAAAAAGCATTTTCTAAGTATTCAAGTTGATGTTTTTTAAAATTATTTCATGGTAATGTTAAAGACTTAGTACTTTTTGCTTCAAAACACAAATATTTACCATGATAAACTCCATGATAATCAACATTACTTTTTTCTTTAAAAATTTTATTGTTTTGATATAAACTTGGTGGATTTTGTTTAAAAATTAGTGCTTGTTTTTCATTATTTATAATTTCAATAGTATAATTAATTATAGTTTCAAGAAACATTCCGCGGTTAGCATAAAACATTATTTTAATTCCCCCTTACATATAGAATATTACTAACTTTGGAATAGTTTTCCTTTTAATTAAAGGAGGTATAAATATGAATATTTGTAAAAAGGATATTATAGATAAAGAATTTACTGTTGATTATAAAGGCTATGATTCTAAAGAAGTAGATTTATTTCTTGATTTAGTAGCTACTAATTATGAAATACTAGAAGAATTTGTAAATAAACTAAAAAAGCAAAATGCAATTTTAGAAAATAATAATTACAAGTTACTTAAAGAAATTGATATTTTAAAAACACAAATTTTAGTTTTAAAACAAGAAAAACAAAAATTAGAAGAAAAAGGTGTAGAAAATGTTGATATTATTACGAGATTAAGCAAATTAGAAAGTATTGTACATGAAGAATAAATATGTTATAATTTTCTTCTAAAAGAATAAAAAATGAGCTAATCGCTGCATTAGTATGTAGAGGAAAGTCCATGCTCGCACTTTCTGTGATGAAAGTAATGTTTGTGTTAGAGAAAACGATAACTCTAAGCAGTAATTCTGACGGCTGACAAAAACCTAAGTTTTTTATTAAATAAGGTTCTAGTCTATAAAAGTGTCATAGAGACGAGTTTTAAGGAAACTTAAAAGCTGGAACGAGATAAACCCCACAAGCGAGAAACCCAAATTTAGGTAGGGGCATTGGTTTATTAGAAATGAATAATAAACCGAACTATTGTTTACAATAGTAGATAAATGGTTAGCACTTGCAAGAAGCAAGAACAGAACGTGGCTTATGATTTTTTTATTCTTTTTTTGTATTGTAAATTATTTGATTGAAGGTTTGAAAATGACTGAACTTTTAGTTTTATTAGATAAATTTAATTTTAGAATTAGTTGTTGTGAAAGTATTACTGGTGGACTTTTTGCTCAAGAGATTACTAGTATTGCTGGTGCTTCTAAATATTTTAGTGGTGGTTTTATAACGTATACTAATGAATCAAAAATCAATATTGTTAAAATTAAAAAAACAACCATTGAAAAATATGGTGTAATAAGTAAACAATGTGCTATAGAAATGGCTTTAAATACACAAAAAATTTTAAAAACAAATATTGCTATTAGTTTTACTGGAAATGCAGGACCTAATGCTCTAGAAAATAAACCGGTTGGTTTAGTATATGTAGGTATTGTTATCAATAATAATGTTTGATGTGAAGTGTTAAATATTTCAGGTAATAGAAACGAAATTAGATCAACTATAGTAGCAAAAGCAGTAGTTATTTTTAAAAAAAATTTATTAAGTTTTTAAAATTTAAAAAGGAATTATCTTACAGAGTTATTAATATTTTATAGGGTGATTTTATGGAAATAAACATTAAAGAAAAAGAGCAATTATTAGAAAAGGCCATTAAGCAAATTGAAAAAGAATTTGGCAAAGGTGCTATTATGTTACTAAGTGATAGTGGTATTGGCGATATTGAAGTTATTAGTTCAGGAAGTATATTATTAGATGATATTTTAGGTGTTAAAGGTTTTCCAAAAGGTCGTATTATTGAAGTTTATGGACCAGAATCTGCAGGTAAAACTACATTAGCATTAATGGCTTTAGCAGAAGTTCAAAAACAAAATGGTAGAATAATTTATAGATGCTGAACATGCATTAGATCGTCAATATAGTCAAAAATTAGGTGTTGATATTAGTCGTTTATTAATTACACAACCAGATTCAGGAGTACAAGCATTAGAAATACTAGATATTCTTGTTAAATCAGAGGCTTTAGATATGATTGTTGTTGATTCAGTAGCTGCATTAGTTCCACAAATTGAACTTTTGATGGTGATATGAATGATCAAACAATTGGTGCTCAAGCGCGATTAATGTCTAAGGCATTACGAAAAATTAGTGGAAATATCGCAAAAACTAATTGTATTGTTTTATTTATTAATCAAATTCGAGAAAAAGTTGGTATTATATATGGTAATCCTGAAATAACACCCGGAGGAAAAGCATTACGTTTTTATAGTACAATTAGACTAGAAGTACGTAAAGGTGAACAATTAATCAAAAGTAATCAAATAATTGGTCATAAAATAAAAATAAAAGTTGTAAAAAATAAAGTAGCACCACCATTTAAAACAACAAGTCTTGATTTTTGTTTTGAAGAAGGATTTTCAAAAATTAGTGAAATCATTACAATTGCTGTTGAGAAAGAAGTTATTAATAAATCTGGTGGCTGATACACTTATGAAGATGTAAAATTAGGACAAGGAAAAATAAAAGCAAAAGAAAGTTTAGAAGCAAATACTTTTCTTTTAGAACAAATTAAGGAACGAATCAAGTTTTAAATATTAATATTTAAAACATGCTAAAATTAATGTAGGATTATTATCCTACTTATTTGTGTGTAGATATTAAAGAAGAAAAATATAAAATTTTAATTTTATTTAAGTTTTTGAGTGTAATGATTCTTTTTCTTGTAGGTGTTTTACAGCAAGGAGAGAAATATAAATGGAAAAAAATATGTTAGCTATATTATCAAATATAAGTAGTCAACAGTTTGGAATGTGAGTAGGTATATCAATTTTTCTAGCAATGATAGTAGGGATAATTGCTGGATTTCTAATTAGAAAAATGTATTTAAAAATTAAAGAACAACAAAGTTTTACTAATATTTTAAAGAGAGAAAAAGAATCTCAAAAATTAATTCAATCCTCAAGAGCCGATGCAAAAATTGAAATAAGTAAAATGAAAAAAGATTTGTATTTAGAGATTGAATATCGTAAAGAACAAAATTTAGAATATGAGAAACTTTTAAATAAAAGAGAACGCAAATTAAGTGAACGTGAAGAAATAATTGAAACACAAACACAAAATCTTTATCATCAACGTGAAATTGTAAAAAATGTTAAATTAGAATATCATCAAAAAATTGATCAAATTATTATGGAATTAGAAAAAATTTCTGGTATGAGTCGAAATGAAGCAAAAGATGAATTGTTTAGTAAATTAAAAGAAAAATTATCATTAGAATTTAATAAAATTATTAAAAATCATGAATATAATATTAAACTTCAATCTAAAGAGTTAGCCAATAATATTGTTAGTGAAGCAATAGAACGTTATGCAAGTAATTTTATTGTTGATAAGTCAGTATCATACGTTAAGTTGCCTAATGAAGAAATGAAAGGCAGAATTATTGGTAAAGAGGGTAGAAATATTAAATCTTTTGAGTTAACAGCAGGTGTAGATATTATCATTGATGATACGCCAGAAACAATTCAAATTTCTTCATTTAATCTGATCAGAAGAGAAATTGCAACTAGAGCTTTAGAAGATTTAGTTAAAGATGGAAGAATTCATCCAATTAGAATTGAAGAAATCTTGAGATTTCATGAGCAGGAATTAAATGAAGGTTTTAAAGTTGATGGTAAAAAAATTATTGATGAGTTAAAATTAACTGGTTTTGAACCAGAGTTAGTATCTTATATTGGAAGATTAAAATATCGTACAAGTTATGGTCAAAATGTTTTATTGCATTCCTTTGAAGTTGCCAAACTTGCAGGAGCAATGGCAGCTGAATTGGGTTTAGATGTTAATATTGCAAAACGTGCTGGTTTATTACATGATATTGGTAAAGCCGCTGATTATGAATTAGAAGGTTCACATGTTTATAATGGTGTGATTTTAGCAAAAAAATATGGTGAAAGTGATATTATTATTAATGCTATTCATTCTCATCATGGTGATGTTGCAAAAGATAATGTTTATTCTTCTTTAGTTTCAGCTGCTGATACATTATCAGCAGCTAGACCTGGTTCAAGAAATAATTCATTAGAAGAATTTATAACTAGAATTAAAGAAATTGAAGATTTGTGTAAATCTGTTAAAGGCGTAGAAAAAGCATATGCTGTTCAGGCCGGAAGACAAATTAGAGTTATTGTTGATCCTAAAGTTATTAATGATTTTGATGCTTATATATTAGCAAGAAACTTAAAACAAAAATTAGAACAAATGATTACAATACCAGGCGATATTCATATTACTGTTATTCGTGAAGTAAGAGCAACAGAATTAATTAATTTTTTAATTAATTAATTGTTTTTTAGAGAACCCTTAGGTTCTCTTTTAACTTTATAAAATATATAATTTGTTAATTCAAATATTTATTTTTTATGCTTAATTTATTTTTTCATTATTATTTTAATGTTAAAATAATATAGTCTTAAAAATAGAGGAGAATATAAATATGAGTTTTGCTGACATTATGTCAAAAAAAGTACAAAAAACATTAGAAAAAAATTTAAGTAAAAAAACTTTAACCATGGAAAATATGGAAGCAACAATTAAAGAATTCAGATTAATTTTGTTAGAGGCTGATGTTAATTTTAGGGTGGTTAAAACTTTAACTAATGAAATTATTAATAAAGCAAAAGGTGAATTTATTAAAGAAGGCTTAGATCAAAAAGAAATGTTAATTAAAATTATTCATGATGAATTAACAAAGATTATGGGTACTAAGAATGTTGAATTAGATTTATCTACTAATCCTACTGTTATTATGATAGTTGGTTTACAAGGTTCTGGTAAAACAACAACAATATCTAAACTAGCAAAGTTGTTAACAGATAAATATCAAAAAAAATGTTTACTAGTTGCAGGAGATATTTATCGTCCAGCTGCTGTTGAACAATTAAAAGTTTTAGGAAAACAATTGAATATTGAAGTTTTTTCCCAAAAAAATGAAACCCCTACTAATATTGTTAAAAATGCTCAAATATATGCTAATAAAAATAAGTTTGATGTAATATTAATTGATACAGCTGGAAGATTACACATTGATGAAAAATTAATGCAAGAACTAGCAGAAATAAGAAAAATTACTTCACCAAAAGAAGTTTTACTTGTTTGTGATGGTATGGCAGGACAAGATATAATTAATGTTGCTATTGAGTTTAATAATACTATTCCTATTACTGGAAGCATAGTCACTAAATTAGATGGTACTGCTAAGGGTGGTTCAGCTCTTTCAATTTCTTATTTAACAAAGATTCCTGTTAAGTTCTTAGGAATGGGTGAAAAGGTAACTGATTTAGAGGTTTTTTATCCAGAAAGAATGGCAGAACGTATTTTAGGAATGGGTGATCTTACTACATTAATGGAGAAGGCCGAAAGTATAGTTTCAACTCGTGATGTTGAAGAAACTATGAATAGAATGATGTTAGGTCAATTTGATTTGAATGACCTTGTTAATCAAATGAAGCAAATTCAAAAAATGGGTAAATTGGGATCACTTGTAAAAATGATTCCTGGTATGTCTGCTAAAATTAGTGATGCTAAAATTAGTGATGCTGAAACTGATTTAAAAATAGCAGAATATATTATTGCTTCAACAACTGCTCAAGAACGTGAAAAGCCACAAATTTTACGTTATCCAACTAGAAAAGCAAGAGTATTAAAAGGCTCAGGTCGTTCAGAAAAAGAATTAAATAAAGTGTTAAACCAATTTGAAAAAACTAAAAAAGTTATGGATCAAATTGCTGGTCAGATTAAAAAAGGAGAAATGCCAAATATTCCAGGATTAGATAAGTTAATAAAAAGTTAGAAAAATAAAAAAAATTTGTTTTTTTTTGTTAATTTGTTAAAATTTATTTAACTCAAGAAATGTATAAAACTTTGATTTTTTGAGTTTTTATAGATATTATTTTATTAAAATTTTTTTAAATTTTCTTCTTTGTTTTTAAAAATTTAATTTATTTTTTAAAGTAAAACTAGATTTTAAAAAGAAAATAGTGTTTAAATAGTGGGTTATTTTAAATTAAAAATATAACAAAAATTTATTTTTTCTTTTTCAGTTGCTTAATAATATTTAGGGAACAAGATAACTTTGAATTGTGTTTAGTAAACAAATTAAATTCGGTTAGGAGACAATGATTATGAAAGATACGTATACATCTGTTCGATTAGCTCAAAAGCCACAAAATTCTTTTGCTTGCTATCGATGTGGTAGAGTAATTTTGATAGCTGATTACTTAGAAGGAATAAATATTCAAGTTAATTGCAGTCGTTGTGGCTTTAAGAAGCGTGTTAATAGTATAAAGATAGAGAAAATAAACAGTAAACCAAATTCAGCGCTAAATTCTAATGAAATTTCAAAAGAAAAGATAAATGAAATTTTTAATTCCTAAAACTATTAAATTTGTAAAATTACAAATTTGGAGAAGTGTTGGTTTAATTGATTTATTAATTATTTTAATGGTAGTTGGATTTGCTTCAATTATTATTTTATTGTTGCAAATTGATATTATTTTTAAAATATTAGCTGTTATTTTAGTTGGTTGTGCTACTATTCCGCTTACTTTTTATTGACAGCCAAGAAAAAAAGGATGAGAAATTATTTTATTATGATTTAAATTTCATAGTAAAAATCGTTATTATAAATCTGAAAAAAATTCACAAATATTAGTACCATTTAAAAAAATTATTAGTAAGAATGTGATGCAATTAAATGTGAAAAATACAAATTATACTAGAGCTTTATTATTGGAGGGTTTTAATATTACATTATTATCTAATGAAGAAGCCTCAAATAAAATTAAAGATTTAGCTGCAGCTTTTAAAATTATTAATATTTCTATGTCTTTAATAAAGATTGATATGCCTTTAGATATAACTGTACAAACTAATTTTTATAAAGAACAACTCGAAAAAATTGATTTAGAAAATATTAGTGAAAAAGCAAAATTAGCAAGAAAATTTCAAATGATATCAGCAATTAATGCTAATAATGAAATTCAAAATCAAAATGAAATGACGCAACCATTTTTTTACTTATTTTTTTATTCATCAAATCAAGAAAAATTAAAAGAAGAAGTAAATGCTTTTAAAAATTATATCAGTCGTAGTGGTGTTAAAGCTAGTGATATTAATTGTTTTGAAATGATGGTTGTTTATAGTAAATTAATAAATTCTAATGAAAATGCTTCCTTAGAAGAAATGTTTACTACAAAAAAAGAAGAAACTGTTAAAAGTAAAGATTTAACTAATGATTTGGCGATTAAAGAATTATTAGTTCATAAGAATAATTTAGAATTTGCTAATTGTTTTCAAACTGTTTATAACATATATGATTATCCATTTGAAGTTTCAGCAGTCTGATTAGCAAATTTAGTAAATATTCCTAATACTAGTTTAATCTTTACTTTTAATAGTATCAGTGAAGAAAGTGCTAAAAAACAATTGAATAAAGCTATGCAAAATTTAGCAACTTTAAATTTTATGACAAAATCATTATCAGAACGAAGAGATTATGATTATCATTATCAATCATTAAATGAATTATTAGATCAAATTGCTGGTGGTGGTGAAAAAATATTTAATACTAATATGTATTTGTTAATTAATGGTGCTGATCGTAAGCAACTTAAACAAAATATTAGTACTGCCGAATACGAAATAAAAAATAATAATATGAAGTTTGATAAATTATATTATCGTCAATTAGAAGCTTTTTTATCAGTAATGCCAGATAGTGCTGATTGATTTAAAGAAACAGGTCACGAAATGCCATGTTTAACAATAGGTGCTAGTTTTCCTTTTTTAAATCAAGAATTAAATGATAAACAAGGATTATTTCTTGGATTTAATGAAAGTGGTAATAAAGTATTTTTTGATCAAAGAACTAAAAGTAGTACTCGTAAAAATCATAATCAACTAATTATTGGTACTAGTGGTTCAGGAAAATCTTATACTTCTAAAAAAGAAGTAAATTATCAAATTATGCTTGGTCATAAAGTAATTGTTATTGATCCTGAACGTGAATATCGCGATTTATGTAATTATCATGATGGAAGTTGAATTGATGTTGGTGATGGTTCTTCTGGCAATATTAATCCATTTCAAATTACATTGGCACTGAGTGATGATAATACTAATGATAATAATACTCGTGATATTTTAGCACCACATATGCAATTCTTAGAACAATTTTTAAACGTTGCTACTGGTGGATTAACGAGAAATGAATCAAGTTTATTAATGATTTATGTAAATTTAATGTATGAAAAATTTGGTATTACTTCTCGAACAAAAATTCATTTATTAAAACCAAATCAATTTCCAATTTTTCAAGATTTATATGATATTATTGAATCTGATATGGTTAAAGAAGAAGAGATTAGAAGTAAAAATGAATTAAAAAATTTACTAATTATATTATCAAGATTTGCAACTGGTGGTACTGATGCTAATTTATGAAATGCTCATACTAATATTAATAGCAGTAGTTTATTACAAGTTTATGATTTATATACTTTAACGCAATCAGGGAATAAACGTTTAGTTAACGCTCAAATGTTTTTAATTTTGAAATATATTGAAAATGAAGTACGAAAGAATAAAAATGATAATGAAATTAATAATAAACAACAATGAATTTCAATTACTATTGATGAAGCCCATTTACTTATTGATAAAGAATTTCCAGCAGCATTATTATTTATGTATCAAATTGTTAAGAGAATTCGTAAGTATACAGGTATGATAAATATTATTACACAAAATATTAACGATTTTCTTGGTTCTGAAGAAATTAAAAAATATACTACTGCTATTATTAACTCAAGTCAATATTTAAAAGTATTAAACTTACAACCTCATGATTTAGCAGCATTAAATGAATTGTATTCTTCATATGGTGGCATTTCTGCTAATGAAACTGATTTTATTGCTCGTGCTAAAGTTGGTGAATGTCTTTTTGCTATTTCTAGTTTATATCGTATGTGTTTAAATATTAATGTTAGTGATGCTGAAAAACAAGCAATTAAAAATATAAAAAATAAAGAAATTGAAAATTAGTATATTTTTTTATACATTATCGATTTCATCAATAATTGTTAATTTATTTTTAAATTAAATAAAGATACTTTCATATTAATAAAACTTATAAGTTTTATTAATATGATTTTATTTAAATAATAAATTTTATAAAATAATAAAAAATAAGTTGATAAAATTGAAAATTTTTATTTACTTTATTTTAAAACCAACTATAATTAATGTGTATCAACATTATTTATAACATATGAATTTGACTGTAAGTCCTAATTTATCTCTTTAAGGAGTAAAATAGGGTTTATTATATTATTAGATAAATTCATGCTTTATAAACAATTTTGATTAGTAAATAATTTTATTTTTTTATTATTTAAGGAGGAAAAACTTATGATTTTTAATTATCTATCAGATGGACCTGATATAAATAAAATCATTGATGTAGCAAAACCTTATGTTTCGGCAGTTGCAGGATTGCTAATTGCTGCTTTAATTGCATTTAGTGTTTTTAAAATAATTATATTGGCAAAAGATTTAGCGGCTGCTGGTGATGATCCACAACGTAGAAGTGAGATTAAAAAAGCGTTTATGTATACATTAATTGCACCAATTATTGGTATTACTGCATCAGCAATAATAATTGCTCTTGTGCAGGCCTTTGGTGGTAATCCAAATATTCTTCCTACTAACTAAAGAAAGTTATATATTAACTTGATATTAAGTTATGAAGAGAAAAGAGATGAAAATATGGATTGACTAACAGATATTATAGTAGGAGCTTTATTATTTATACCTTGACTTATTTTCATTCAAGGACCATTATATTTAATTGCTGTTTTATTAAGACCACATGGTATATTTGATTATTTAACAACTGATGCAATAACTAATTTAATTTTTGGAAAATTTAATGAAGATCCACTTAATAGTAAAAACTTACCAATATTTTTTTCAGTATTAGCTGTTGTTTCAATTGGTGTAATACTTATTATGTTTATTATGCAATTAATTATTATCCAATTTACTGAAACACATACAATTAGAGAAAAACTAGGTAAAGCTATAAAAAATACATTTTTAGCTTTTTTAGTAATTGTTTTCATTCCATTTTTTATGAGTGCTATAAATTATCTAATGACAGGATTATTGGCAGTTTTACAAATTACAGCTTTAGGAAAAAATGCTAGTTTAGCTGATTTATTATGAGGTATTGGTGCTCCTGATTATGATAGTTCTTTGCATCCTAATGGTGTTTTTTCAATGCCTGATATTTCGTATTTAAAACATTGAAACTTTATTCTTGAAATTGTTGCGGTGTGATTTACTTTATATGTATTATTTGTTGCATCAATGACATTGGTTGAAAGAATTATTGATTTATTACTTTTATTTTCAATATCACCAATTGTTGCCGCTATAATGCCTGTTGATCAAGGAAAAAGATTGGGTGTTTGAAAAGAAATGGTAATAGGTAAGTTTATTATTGGTCCAGGAACGATGTTACCTATTTATATATTTCTTGAAATATTACCAAAAGCAATAGTAGATATTACTAATAATACTAATTTTAGTTGACTTGAAAAACAAGTTCTATATACATTATTTTGTACAGCCGGTGCTATTAGTTGTTTAAGAACTCAAAAAATTATTAATCACTTAGTAACACAAAACTTAGGTGTACAAAGTGCTATTGATTCTAATGGAGCAGCTATTGCTGGAAATATTATGGGTAAAGCTCGTACTTTTGCTAGCCTTGCAGCCGGTGGTGCTGGTGCATTAAAACTTGGAAAACAAATTGCATTTGGTGGTGCTAAAGATGGAAGAAATCCTGATGGTAGCGAAAAGAAAGCAAATGGACTATTAAAAAATGGTATCACGGGTTATTTAGGTAAAGGTACTAAAGGAGTTGCTAAAGGAATTGGTAAATTTCAAAATTCTAATGATCATGGTACTAAATGACAAGATACAAAAAATAATTTAAAAAGTCCCTTTGTTGGATTAAAAAATATGGCTAATGCTGCTTTTAAAGAACCTGTTGTAAATTTAAATAATATTAGAAAGAATGCAAGAAGAGGAGATTCTGATGAATAAAAAAGTAAAATATTAAAATCTTGGAGAAATAATCATGAAATTTAAAAAAACAAAAAATGAATTTAAAAAGAAAAAAAGTTATCGTTGAAGACGTAATGTAACTATTGGTATTTTATTATTAATAATATCAGGTATTGCTGGTGTTATTTCTCAATATGGGTAAAATATAAATTATTATAAAATATATAAAAAATAAAGGAACATAAAAATGAAATTTATTCGTCAAAAAAAATGAGTACTACCAGAAGTAATTATAATTGTTATACCCTTTTTAGTATTAATAAATACTTTATTAGTTTATGCTTTAGTCTTTGTTCGTAACATGTTTTCTCATAGTGGAGATAATCAACAACCATTTACACTTAAATTTTTAATACAGGATGTTATTAATTATTGATTAATATTTTTAATTCTATTTCTTATTGAATTTTCAGTTTTATTATCTTACTTTATGATTCATAAATATAAAATTTATCTTGAAACTCATAATAAAAGTCGCTTTTTACGTGATTCAAAAAATAAAGTGTATGGATCTGCTGCTTGATTAACACCCACTGAAATTGCTAATACCTTTCCTTTATCAAAAACTGTTGAAAATGATTACGGTATTGTTGTTCAAACAACAAAGACTAAAATTGGTGGTGTCCAATTTAATATTAAGTCTGATGCTCATAATATTGTAATTGGGGGAACAGGAAGTGGTAAAACTCAAAAATTAGTTATTCCAACTATATATTTAAATGCCCAATCAAAAATTAAACCATCAATGGTTATTACTGATCCAAAAGGAGAATTATTTCAAAATCATTCTAAAATATTAAAAGATAATGGTTACTATGTTTATGTTATTAATTTACGTGATACATCAGTATCTAATTCATGAAATCCTTTTGTTAAAGTATATGATTTTTATGTAGAATCAATGCGTTTAAAAAAAGAAAATAATCCTTTAAATGAATCAATTACTTATGAATCAATGGCATTATCATGAATTAATGATATTGTTGAAGCCTTATTTCCTGAATCAGATCCAAAACAAAAATTTTGAAATCAATCAGCGATGCAAGTTGTTAAATCAATTATGTTATTTATGCTAGAACAACTTGAAGATCAACCTGATGTTCCTTTAAAATACTTTAGTATGTCAAATGCTGCTATTGTTGCTACTAATCGTCAACGATATGTTGAAATTCTAAAAAAAATGCCAAGTCATAGTTTAGCTCGTCAAATTGGTTTAGGTGCATTAGAAGGTGCTGAAGAAACTGCGGGATCAATTAGTCAAATGGTTGCTAATGGATTACGTTTATTTACTGATCCAGTGACGCGAAATATTAGTTGTAGTAATGATATAAATTTAGATGAAATTGTAAAAAAACCAAGTGCTGTTTTCTTAGTTGTACCTGATGAAAGTAATGAACGTAATGCTTTTGTATCAATGTTTATTGCACAGTTATATAAAAATACAATTCGTTATGCAAGTACTTTGCCTGATATTAAATTACCACGTCCTTTATACTTTTTATTTGATGAGTTTGGTAATATACCAACGATTGCTAGTATGGCACAAATGATTACTGTTGCACGAAGTCGTAATATTTTTTTCATGATGATTATGCAAGATTTACAACAATTAACACAAAAATATGGTAAAGAAACAGCAGAAACTATTTTTAATAACTGTATTTTGCATACTTTTTTGCAAACTATGGATTTACAAACTGCTAATAAATATTCAGATATGTTCGGTGAAAAAACAATTATTAATTATAGCCATTCTGGTAATAAAGATAAAAAAGCTGATAATATTAATTCATCATTACAAGGTAAAAAATTAATTACAGGTAGTGAGTTAATGAAATTAGATTTTGATACTGCTGTTATTTTTTTAGCAAAACATAATCCAGCAAAAACACGTTTAATTCCGTTTTATGAATGAGGAAGTAAACCGGCAGGACAAGCAACTGTTACAAATGCTTCACGTTTAATTGATTTTAATAAAGATTATTATTTAAGTTATATTGGCTTATTCTATTATATTGAGAAAAGAAAAAATCCACAAGCTGCTGCCGAAAGAGAAAAATCAGAAAAATAAAAAACAAACAATAGTTAAGAAATTGTATATAAAAGAATATTTATTTTAATATATAAATGTATATTATTGATAGATATAGAAAATAACGATATACTTATTTCATGAATAGATCAAAAATATAAGTTTTACTTTTTATAAATTATGCTAAAAAAGGTAAGTACATAATAATGTTAAATATTATAAATAAACTTATATGAAAGGATTTTAAATATGAATGTTCCCAATATTATTTCTTTAATAAGATTAATATTAGTTCCAATTATTGTTAGTTTAATGATTATCGGTCCAATAGATAATGATAATTTTTATCATCTTTGAATAACAAGTATTAATATTAATAATTATAGTTTACCAATTAGTTGGTTAATAGCAGCAATTTTATTTATTATTGCTGCCATTAGTGATTTTATTGATGGATGATGAGCAAGAAAATTTAATCAGGTAACAACTTTTGGTAAATTTTTTGATTCAATTGCAGATAAACTTTTAACTAATGGTGTTTTAATTGTAATGGCATGTGGTACTATAATTCCGGTTTGAATGGTAGTTATTTTGGTATTACGTGATTTTATTATTGATGTAGTTCGTCAAATTTTGGCTACTAAAGGCACAGTAATGGCTGCTGATAAATATGGTAGAATAAAGGCAGCAGTACAAATGTTAGGAATTACAATTTTATTTTTTATTAATTGACGATTTTTAAAGGGTAGTGTTAATGGTCATAGTAATAATGATCAATATGGCTTAATTAATCAATTAGTAATGATACCAATGTACGTTGCTACAATATTAAGTATTTTTAGCGCTTATAATTATATTAGTTCAAATAGTAAAAAAATGCTTAATATCTAAAAATAAAAGGAGTATTAATATAAATGATAAATAAAGTAATTGTTTTGAATCAGTGAGCAGTAGTTACAGGAGCGTCTAAAGGATTGGGATATTATTACTGTCAAGCATTATTAGCACAAGGTTATCACGTATTAGGGGTATCACGTGATAGTAAAAAAATATTAGAATTAGCAGATAAGTATCCACACTTACAAGTTAAAAATTATGATTTAGATTTATCTGATTTAAAAAATATTTATAAATTATTTGAGTTATCAAAAGAATTAAATGTAACAGTAGTTATTAATAATGCTGGTTATGGTGTTTGAGGAACATTTGCAGATAGTATGTTAGAACAAGAATTAAATATGATTAATTTAAATATTTCTTGTTTACATATTTTAACAAAGTTATTTGTTCAACGTTTTAGTAAAAATAATTATGGTCGTGTTATTAATATTGGAAGTATGGCAGCTTTTAGTCCAGGGCCTGTTTTTGCTAGTTATTATGCTTCTAAATCATATGTTTGAAGTTTAGGTGTTGCAGTTAATTATGAATTAAAAAGAGCAAAAAGTAAAGTAAGAGTAATTACAATTTGTCCAGGTCCATTAAAAACTGAATTTTGAAATCGTAGTAGTAATGGTAAAGGAAATAAAGAACATTATAGTTCATTATTACCAGTTTTAGATACTGAAACTTATGCTAAAAAGTCTTTACAAACAGCCTTAAAAACAAAAAGAAAAAGTTTTATTATTACAGGAATTTCTAATAAAATTACAAGAACTATTATTAGAATATTACCTTTAAAAACAGTACTTAAATTAGTATATAATTATCAAAAAAATCGCTAATAATGAATTTCATTTTTTATTTTAATCGTAAAAATTATTAAAAAACATTTATTTATGCTGAGTTATACTTGTAAGTGCAAGTAAATAAAATTGCAAAAAATTCTCATATAAAAATTTCATAATGCTAAATTTAGTTTAGAAAAAAGTAAGGAGTTTTTATATGAGTTATAAACATCTTGGCATAGATGAAAGGATTTATATTGAGAATCAATTGAAATTTAAATTTAAAATTAGTGAAATAGCTAAAAATCTTAATCGAAGTATTAGTACTATTATTCGAGAAATTAATAGAAATAAAGATAATAATCATTATTTTTCATTAATTGCACAAAATAAAGCTGAAAATCGAAAACAATCACATATTAGTTTTCATAAGTTTAAAAATAAGAATTTAGTAAAATATGTACAACAAAAATTACTATTAGGTTGATCACCTGAACAAATTTATGGCAGAATTAAAAATTTTCATAAAGAGTGAGTTATTAGTTTTAAAACAATTTATACTTGAATTTATTTTGGAATGCTTGATAAAGTTACTAGTAAAAATTTAAGAAGAAAAGGTAAAAAACGAAAATCTAAAGAAAATCGTGGCAAGTTTAATGGTAAATCAATTAAAGAACGAGATATAAATGTTAATGATCGTATAACACTTGGTCATTGAGAAGGAGATACTATAGTATCATCACGAGGTAAAAGCAAATCATGTTTAATAACTTTAGTTGAAAGAGTATCACGATTTACTTTAGCAATATTAGTTAAAAACAGAACTACTAAAGTTATTAATAAAAATGTTAGTTATTATTTATCAATTCTTCCTAAAAACATTGTTAAAACTATTACTTTTGATCGTGGCAAAGAATTTTCAAATTGACAACAACTTGAAAAAAATTTAGATATAAAAATTTATTTTGCCAATCCATATTCACCTTGACAAAGAGGTACTAATGAAAATACTAATGGTTTAATTAGAGAAAAATTTCCTAAAAAATTTATTTTTTCAAAAACTAATAAAAATGAAGTTCATAAATTTATATTGTCTTTAAACCAAAGACCAAGAAAAATACTAAATTATCTTTCACCAATCGAATATTTGGATAGAAAAATAATTTAGTTGCACTTACCTTTACAATTTAGCTTATTATAAATATTTTTTATTGTTTTTTTTAAAAGAAAGGTTTATGATGTATCCAACTTCTTAAGATTTTAAGAAGTTATTAAAAAAGAGGTGTTATTTATGAAAAAATATTTATCAATGTTAACAACAGCAGCATTATCAGCAGCATCAATATTTTCAACTTCTTCGATATTAAATTCATATATAAAAAATTCCAATTTAATAAATGTTGATAATTTACATGATGTAATACAACAAATTGATATTGTTGAATACCCTATTTTTGCTGATAATGGAGAAACTACAACTAAAACTTTTGAAAAAAATGTTATTGTTCTTTTTAGTGATCCTTCAAAATTAAAATATATAGAATTAACTGATATAAAAAGTCATGTCGATTTTCATATAAATGGAAAAGATTATTATTATAATGATCAAAGTAAGAATTCAGTTATTGTATCTAGTGATACAAAGTTTATTGATAATAGTATTTCACATGAAGGAAATATGAATAAAGTTCAACAAACAGTTAGTTACGATTATGATTGAAATCAAAAAGCATTTATTTTTAAATTTGTTAGTGTTGAAACAGTTACAGCAAATAATGAAAAAGATACTCAGTTTGTAAGAGGTTATTTTACTACTAGTTTAAAGTTAAATTTGCATGAATTTTAATTTATAGTTTAAAATATTATTTTTTTAACTTAATTAGAGAAATTATATTATAAAAGTAGTACTTAAGTATTACTTTTATTTATTTTTTTGTTTTTTAAAATAAAATAAATAATATTTAGAATATAAAATTAATTAAAAGTATTAATAATAAATTTATAGTGGTAATTAATCAAAATATATTATATACAGTATGAGATTCTATTGTAATTTGGTTTAAATTTGTTATTATATATTTGTCCTAAAACTTTAGGACAAAACATCAGTTTAATTAATTTAAAATTGTAAATTTGGCTTTATGCCCTTATATGAGTAATTTTCATGTAAGGGTTTTGTATTTTAATTTATTGATATGAGTCTTTAATTTAGTTTAAAAACTCAATTTAATATCTATTCCAATTTCATAAATTAATATTCCACTTACCCTTAAACCAAAATTTATACAGACTAATAATTAAAAACATTTTAAAATTTATATCATTATAATTTAAAAGTATTAAGTTTAAGGTCAAATTTACTCTTTTATGGTAATTAAGTTTGTTTATAGTAAAAGTATTATTAAAACTTTAGAAAATGAGGTTTATTAAATGCATAATATTATAAATTGTGGCATTTATTTTGCTAATGTGCCATTAACAAAAACAACTAACGAAACTAGATGTGAAAATATAAATTGTAATTATCAATATTGTAATGGTTGCAAACTTGAAACAGTTATCATTTGAACACAAACTCCTGATCAAAAATGTTTAATAATTCCTATTATTAGAAATTCAATTGAGCAACATGAGCAAAGCCTAGGCTTATTAGGCGATAACTTATCTATTATTAAATTGAAAAAATCTAATAATAATTCTATTTTAAGTTTTCGCGAGGAAGATATTAGTTATGCTGATCTTAATCGTGCAATTTGAATTAAAAACTTTAGAATTGGTGATGAATACTTAATCAATGGAGAACTTCGTGTCTTAAATGAAACTGAAATTCATGATTTATCTTTTAGAGTAAAAACATTACCAATATCAAGTATTAATACAATTGCCAATATTGGTATTAATAAAAATTTAAATTTAAATAATAAAATTGTAAGTTATAGTGACAATACTTTGAAAGAATAATTTCTTAAAACAATTAAAAATATAAAAATTCTTAATATTAAATTTCTCTCTCTTTTAAAATTAAAAAATAATAAAGAATTGTCTAAAGTATTTTAAAATTCAAAAATTAGATAAATATTCTTTATTTTTTTTATTTTTACATTATTTCATTGGTTGGTCTAATAATAATTTCATTTCAAGTAGCATCAGCAGGTAATTCAATTGCTTGTTTTATTGTTAGTGCTATTCGTTCGGCAGATATGCTATAAGTTTTATAATATTCTTTAAATTCAGAACTAAATTCTTTATCAGTTACTCTATTCAATAATTCAGTATTGATTGCTCCAGGTGAAATTACTGTAATTCTAATATTAGTTTTATCCTTTGCTACTTCTTCTCTTAATGATTCACTAATTGCTCTAACTGCTCATTTTGTTGCTGAGTAAACTGCTTTCACCAGCATGAGCAAAATGACCAGCAATTGATGAAATATTAATGATATGACCTGAATTTTGTTGATACATTAATGGTAATGATGCAGCAATACCATAAAGTGTTCCTTTAATATTGACATCAATTGTTTCATCTCAGTCTTTAATGTTTTTTTGTTTTAAAGATGTTAGTATCATAATTCCTGCATTATTAATTCAAACATCAATTTTATTAAATGTTTTAATTGCAAATTGTGCTAGTTTTTCTACCTCATGATGTTTGGTGACATCAGTTACTAAATAATTTGCTTCACCATTTTTATTTTTAATACTAGTAACTAATGCCTTAAGTTTTTCTTCTCTTCTTGCAGCTAAAATTAATTTATGACCGGCGCTTGCTAATAACTTAGCTGTTTCCATACCAATACCACTAGAAGCCCCTGTGATTACGATAACTTTTGATTTCATGCGTATTCACCTCTAAACTATTGACCAACAATGATCATTTTTTTATTTTTAATAATTAATGCAATTAAAATTGTTTTTAACAGAAATGTTTAATAAATGTATGTATAATTAATGAATATTAAATTAAAGAAAAAATAATGATTTACAAAACTAAGTAATTGTAAATTCTCTGCTTAAGAAAATAAAGAAGAAACGGGGGTAAAAAATGGTAAATTATAAAAAAATTAATTGATTTATTTTAGCAATTATTATTCTTGGGTTTTTATTTATGATAATTGGATTAAGTTTATTTACTAGCAAAGTGTTAATAGGAAGTCATACAGAATTAGTCACTAATGGTTTTGGATTAATCGCAGGAAAATATAAAGAGTATTCTCATTTAAATGGAATTTTAGATGTATTTAATAATAATTTAAATGATTGATTTAACATTTCAAATGTAAGATGTGGTGTTGTTTTTACAATATTTTTAACTCCTATATTTTTATCTATAAGTATAATTTGTTTTTTATATAATTATTATATTTTTAAATTTCCTAAGAAGTAAAATAACAATAACATTATTTTTGATAAATATTTATTAGAATTTATGTATTTTTATTTAGTTAATTAATGAATCTAATCATTATTATTAAAATCAGCAATTTTGACAGTATATTCAAAAGTTTCACTTGAAGTTACATCAACAATTTTGCCATCAATCATTACCTTTATTGTTATTGGATAATTCATTTTGTAGTTTAAAAATTGATTACCTACTGAAATTGCTTCTATTCTGCATTTTTCTAAATGTTCTTTAAATGAATTTGTTAAATTTGGAATAGTAACATTGTTTAAATCATTAATGAATCATTCTCAGGTTTTATTAATACTGGCTTGATTATAAGCTGCTTGAAACAAATTACGCATATAATCTAATGTTACTTGTTCAGCGATAATGTTATATTTTTTTTCTGTTGTTGTTTTTCTATCCCTTACTGCAAACATTCCACTTGGATAGTCATTATTTTTTAATAAGAATATTCTAGTGAGTGGTGATAAGTCTAAAAGTTGAGTAATATAAATAGTCATACTATTTAAGTTTTCTTTAATTTGATTAACATCATTAAAATCAAAAACAGGTACTTTATATCTTACCGTTTCATAATTATTATTAGTGTTATTTTTATTTTCATTTTTTTCTTCGTTATTGGTTATTTTTGTTTTCATTATAATTTTAATTTTTTCATTGATATTTTTATTGTTCATTAGTACTTTTCCTTTTATTTAATAATATAACCTAGGTTATTTAGTAATACTAAATTGACCTAGGTACTAAGAAAATATAAAAAATATTATATTTTATGAATTACTAAAATTATTTAATTACGCTTTTTTAACTGCTTTAACAGTAAAGTGGAATTTAACTGATGAACTAGCAGTTACTTGTGGCGCATTAGGTACGGTTGCTACAACTTTATAAATGAAATCCATTTTATAATCTAGTTCATCTCCTGAAGCTATATATGCATTTAAACATTTTTTTGTATGTTCTTCAAATTGATTTTCTAAATCGTTAATAGAAACATCTGTTTGACTAGCAATTGATCATCCTCATTGTTGACTTTGTGCTAATATATATGCTTTTGGAGCTGTTTCTTGAAGTCTAGTAAGTAAATATTGTGGTACAATTGGTGTTATACCAGCACTTGTTACTAATACGAATGTTCCATTTGGATATTGTTCATCTTTTAAAAACGCAACTTTTTCTGTAGCTGGTAAAGCTTCTAATATTTGATTAATATATGGAACCATACTGTTTAAGTTAGCTTGCACACTAATAGGATCAACGTTATCTAGTACATTAATATTATTACTATCAGTATTTCCAGTAGTAGTTGTATGTTCAATTTTTAAATGCCCTAAAATAAATGTAGTTTTTTGCATATTTTATTCTCCTTTGTTACTAAAATAAATTATTATTTTTAGTTTTAGTTTATTTTAAGATTAAGATTTACCTAATGTAATATTTTTTTATTTTTAATATCGATAATAGTAAGATATTTATAATAATGTGAAAGTGATATTAGATAAAAATATTTTTTGTAAATCTTAATTTAAGTCTATAATTGAAAAAATGAATATACAATAAAAAAATAATGCCTACATAAAAATATAAATTTTTCTAATATTTTATTTTAATAATGTTTAAAACAAAACTAAGCAAAAACAATTATTTTTTAAAATATTATCAATATTATCAATAGTTAAATTTGTATATTATAATGATTTTATATATTTATGTTATAATCAAGAAAATTATTATTACTATTAAAAATAAATCAGTATTGGAATTTTTTAAATATTAATTTGTGGGTGCTTTAATGACAAGAATGGAAAAGTATAAAAGTTTACGTGAACAAATTACTAAAGAAATTAAAGAAAATAGTAAGCTTTGAGAACAAGAACAAAAAATAGAAAATTATTATCAGCAACTAATAAAAATTGATCAATCATATTTTGAGCCAATTTTTCAAAAATTAAATTCTGATTTAAATTTAGTTAATTTTGAAAATTATTTTATTAAAAATAATGAACAACATTTAGATGATAATGATAAATTAATATTGGAAAATATGTTAGAAAATATTAATAATATTTTAAAAAAATATAGTGAAAATATTGATTTTGAAATAGTTGATGTGCCATTAATAAGTACTAACTTGGAATATCAAACGTTAATTAATAGTATGCATAATAAAATAAATGAATTTCAAAAAGACTTAGAAAGTAAAATTCATGATGTCAAAAATTTTGTTAAAAATTTAGAATTTAAATATAAAAAGTATAAAATAAATAATAGTGATCTTAATAAAGGACTAAAAGAAATTAATCAAGAACATAATAATTTTCAAGATGAATTACAAAAAATTAAAATTAAGCATAATTATAAATGAAGTTTAACAGTATTTAGTATTATCATTATTTGTTTAATTTTAATAGTCGTGTTAGTATTATCATTAATATTATTTATTAAGTAGAGAATGGAGAAAAACAATGTACCCAAAGATTAATATTGCAATAGATGGTCCAGCAGCTAGTGGTAAATCAGCAGCTGCATATTTGTTTTCTAAAAAAATTGATTATCAATTTATGGATACAGGAATTATGTATCGTAGTTTTACTAATCATTGTTTAAAAAATAAAATTGCTTTTGAAAGTGAAGATTTAATACTTGCAGCACTACAACTTTTTGATATAAGATGAGTTAATGGTCATTTTTTATTTAATGATCAACCACCAACAGAAGAAATTTATGATAAAAATGTTACTAGTAAAGTACCAATAATTGCTTCGTTATCTGAAGTTAGAAAAGTTATGGTTGCTAGAATTCAAGAAATGGTTAGAAGTCAAGGCTTTATTGTCGTTGGCAGAGATATTAGTAGTGTTGTTTTACCTGATGCTCAATTAAAGATTTTTTTAACTTCTAGTTTACACGCTCGTAGTGAAAGAAGATATAAACAGTATATTAAAGAGGGTATTAATATTACGCAAGAACAAGTATATAACGATATGGTAATTCGTGATAATGTTGATAAAACTCGTAGCACTGGACAACTAGTAATTGTTGAAGATGCAGTTATTTTAGATAATAGTGATTATAATTTACAAACGACCGTTGATAAATTAAAAATTTTATATGATAATTACTTTAGTCATAAAAAATAATATTTTAAATATAAGGATTTGAATAAAATGAATAAGTTACCAAAAGTAGTAATTGTAGGACGCCCTAATGTTGGTAAATCTTCAATTTTTAATCGTATATTACAAAAAAAAGTAGCAATAATTGAAGATATGCCTGGAGCAACTAGAGATCGAATTTATGGCATTGGTGAATGATTAACACAAAATTTTGTGATTATTGATACGGGTGGTATTACTAAAACGATTACTAATTTTACTCAACAAATCAATCAACAAGTTAATATTGCTTTAGCTGAGGCTGATATTGTTTTATTTGTTTGTTCTTATCAAGAAGGTCTAACTCACGAAGATGAAGATATTGCTAAATTATTATACAGAACTAAGAAACCTGTTATTATTATTGCAAATAAATATGATAATGTTCAAAAAGATAATGATAAAATTTATGATTATTTAAAAGTTGGCTTTGGCGAACCAATTTTAGTATCTGCTAGTCATGGTGTTGGTTTTGGTGATTTATTAGATATGATAATTACTAAGTTACCAAAAGAGGTTCATACAGAAAAAAAAGAACATATTAATTTAGCAATTATTGGTCGTCCCAATGTTGGTAAATCAAGTTTAGTTAATACTATTCTTCAAGAGAATAGAGTTATTGTTTCACCAATAGCAGGAACAACAACTGATGCTATTGATAGTAATTTTGTTTATAATAAAAAACAATATTGTGTTATTGATACTGCGGGAATTCGTAGAAAAGGAAAAATTACTGAAGATTTAGAAAAATATAGTTTAATTAGAACTACTAATGCCATTGAACGTAGTGATATTGTTTTGTTTTTATTAGATGGTAGTGTTGAAATTCAAGAACAAGATTTAACAATAGCAGGAATGGCAAAAAATTTAGATAAGCCAGTTATTATTATTGTTAATAAATGAGATTTAGTTAAAAAAAATGAAAAAACAATGCAAGAGTTTACTAAAAAAATTAAAGAAAAATTTAAATATCTTGAGTATTCTTTTGTTGTATATTTATCTGCTTTAGAAAATACTAGAATTCATACTTTATTTGCTACTATTAATGAAGTATTAGTTAATATGAATTTAAGAATTAAAACAAGTATTCTTAATGAAATAATTAATAAAGCTCAATTAATTAATGAGCCGCCTTACTTTAAAGGTGGTAGATTAAAGATATATTACACAACACAGGTTGAAAAAAATCCGCCTACTTTTATTTTAATGGTAAATGCTCCACAACGATGTCATTTTTCTTATGAACGTTTTTTAATTAATCAAATTCGTGAACGATTTGGTTTTCAGGGTGTACCAATTAAATTAAGATTTAGAATGCGTAAGTCATTGTATAATAAACAATAAAAAAGTGTAAAATTTTGTGATTATATTTATTTTAAAGAAAATTATTGTATAATAATATATATTAAGTATCGTTTTTGTTTATGTTTGCTTTTATAATTTTTTATGTTAAGATTTGTTTGTTATTAAAGTATAAAATTTGCTACTTTAAAGTAGTGTTTCATCGGAGTTTTATATATGGATATTCAACAAGATTTTTATGTTAAAAAGATTTTTTATGCTTGTTATGTTAAAAATGTGGTTTTAATTAAGTATCGTTTTTGTTTATGTTTGCTTTTATAATTTTTTATGTTAAGATTTGTTTGTTATTAAAGTATAAAATTTGCTACTTTAAAGTAGTGTTTCATCGGAGTTTTATATATGGATATTCAACAAGATTTTTATGTTAAAAAGATTTTTTATGCTTGTTATGTTAAAAATGTGGTTTTACCTATTTCTTTTTTAAATAATATTGGAAATAAAAAAGGTAAATGTTATGTTGGCAATAAACAAAAATTAAGAAATAATACTGTTCGTACTAAAACTAATTTAATTCAAAAAGCATTGCATAATTTTTATGATAGTAAAATGTTAAGTTTTGTTACTTTAACTTATAAAGATAATATACAAGATATTAAAAAAGCAAAAAAAGATATTCGTTTATTTTTTCTTAAATTAAAGAAATGATGAAATGACCCTAAACGTTTTGAACATTTAGGTGAATTAAAATATTTTTATGTTTATGAATATCAAGAGCGTGGTGCTATTCATTTTCATATAATTTTTAATAGAAAGATATATAAAAGTATGTTAGCAGAATGATGAACTCATGGTTTTAATGATTTAAAAGTAGTTAAAAAAGGTACAAATGAATTTGTTATTAAATATTTAGGAAAATATGTTACAAAAGCGATAGATGATGTTAAATCTATAAATCAAACAGATGTTGGTGTAAAGGCTTATGCTTTTAGTTGTAATTGTAAAAATCCTATTGTAGTTCGTGGTATTAAGAAATTGACAATTGGAGATATCATTAAAGTAAGTTTTAATGCTACAAATGTATTTTATTTTAAAACTCAAAGAGATAGTAATGGTGATACTGTTATGATTGGTGGTATTATTGAAAGTACTGTTGTAAATGATTATTTTAAAGATTATGAAGATTACGAAAAATATGTATATTTAAGTGCTTTATCACATAAGCATTATTTACGGACTAGTGAAATTGGATATTTAATTCAAAAAGATAAAGATGTTTTGACTTGGGTTGATAAAGTTTTTGGTAATAAAGTTGAAAAAATAGATTTTAGGAAAAAAGTTTTACATTAGAAAAAAAACTATTTTTTTCTATATTTTTACTTGTATATATATATATATATATATATAATGTTTAATGTCAAAGTAATTTAAAGTCACCGATGAAGATTTTATTTTACTTTGATGTTTTTTTGTTTTTACTTGAAATATATATAAATATCTGTATATTTATAAATAAGATGGTTTACCCACATCTTAATCTGACTTTATTAGTCGTTTCATCGGAGGTTAAGTATTTTTTTATGTTTAAAGTACAGTTAGTTAATATTGAAAAAGGGCGTATTATTCCCGATAAAAATAATAAAGGTCAAACATTGAAGTTTGATGTTTTGAAGTTTGTAGAAATAAATAAGCAAACAAGCGTGCCAACTGGTCAAACACGTGATAAATGATATAATCCGGAATTTGCTAGTGATTTTAATAATTGTTTATCTACTGTTGATTTGAAAGTTGGTAATTTTTATTCACTTGAACTTGATTTAAGCGGTAATATTAAAAAACTTTCTAATTGAAAATAGTTATTTATTGAAAGGGTAATTTTAAATAATTATTAATATGTTAGGAGTTAATTAAATTATGGCTAAAAATGATAATTGTTCATGTGAGCAAACATTTCATTTAGCAATTTATATGTGTAAACTTTGTGACCAAGTTATTTGTCCTAAAAAAGTTTTACAAAACTTATATACTAAAAAATATTATTGTCCAAATTGTATATTAAATATTGCTTTAAATAAGGCAATGAGACAGCAAGAAAGTAAGTTAAATTATGAGACATAAATGTAACGATTGGACTTATGAACGAGTATACGGTTGTGAAATGTGTTACAGAGTTGCTAATGAAATGGAACGAATAAGAAAAGAGAATAAAAGAAATAAGTAAAAATTAAATAAGCTCCTTATTAGTATATAAAGTAAGGAGTTTTATTTATGCCTAATGAGTTAGAACAAACTAGTAATTATACTTTAACTAAAATATTAAGAACTGGATTAAGTCCATTAAGTGCTATGGTAGGAGTTAGTGCTTATTATGGTCAATATTTAAAAGACCCAATTTTAGGTTCTATTAATTCTTTGTTATTTAGTAAAAAGTTAGGAATTGATATTTGGAATATTAATCAAAGACCTACTACTAAAAATAAAGTGATTAATAGTTATAAAAAAATATTTTTAGGTTTAGGAACAATTGGTTTAATTAATTTTGCTAAATTTGTTCAGTATGTAGATAAGTCAGTTTTTTTATTAAGAGATGAACCTTGTTTTTGACCACCTTGCCCTACTGAACCACCTAAACCAACGTATCCACCATTTACAACTGTTAAACCAATAATTGATGTTCTTTTTGTAGATTGAGATACTTATATATCTTTAAATAGTTTTGGTATAGCGAATGTTATTAGTGGTTTAACTGAGTTAATACCTAATAGATTTGAAGCAATTAGAAAAATAGCGAATATGGCTACTGGTGGATGTTTGATTAGTAGTGGTGTTGCTATGGGTATAAATAATGATTTTAGTAATTATTTTGCTATTCCTACGATTATTGCTGGAGCAAGTGAGATTATAAATACTTTATTGTTGCCATTGGGAAATACACATAATAATACAGAGTTACAAGAAGTATTTACTGATGAAAGAGCAAGATTAATTAATGGTAGTGTTAATGATTATCAAAGTACAGATGACGGTATGGTTGATATTGATTTAAATGATGATAGTATGTCTGAGATTAATTTAGATAGAGCAAGTTTAAATTGGGATTATTCTTATGCTTATACATTAGGTGGTGTTTAAAATGAAAAAAGATAAATGAAAAAATATGCCAAGACAAAAGTTGCATAAGAAAAAGGCAAAAAGAAATTTTGACCAAAGATTAAGTGAAAATATGAATTATGATGATTTTTATTAGGGGGTAAAAAATAATGGAAAATAAAGAAATTAAAAAAAGTGGTATGACACTCCTAAATTTCATGTTTTTTGTTTTATTGTTGGTTTCTTTTCTATGGTTTGAACTGTTGCTGAAATACATAATATTATAAATGGTAGTTTTGACTTTTTTATTGGTTTAGATTTGGGGATTAATATTTTACTTTTTGTTTTAGTAATTGTTTATGAATTATTTAGTTTAATTGATTTTTTTAAAAAAAGAAAAAAAGGAAGTGATAAATAATGGATATGAAAGAAATTATAAAATATGTGTTATATATTGGTGGTTTTTGTTTAATTCTTTGATTTTGTAGAAATTGAATACGTGAAGGTATAGAAAAATATAAACATAGAAAACATGTAAAGGAGAATGATAGTGAGCCTGATTGTATTTTTTGTCGTAAAGATTTTGAAAAGAAGAAACGTAAATTAGAAATGGAAAAACAACAAAAAGAATTAGAGAAAGGAGGTGATTAATATGCCTGCTGGATTATCAGCATTATTAAATATGATTGGTGGTGTTGGCCAACAATTATTAAATGCTTTTACTTATATTTTTGGTTGAGTATTTACTACTGGCGATGGTGGAACACTTACAAATTGACCAGTGTTAATTTCAATTGTATTTATGGTATTAGTGTTTATCAAACAATTTGTGGGACATATTATTCATGGAACACATTAATAATTAGAAAGGAATTAAGCAAATGGTAAAGTTATTTTTTAGTTTGGTTTTTGTTTTACCTTTATTAGGTAAACTTTTACTGGTTGTTAATGCTTTGGTACAAACTATTTATATGCAGTATTTAAGTTCTTTTGCTGGGCTACATACTGTGACACTTTTTATTAAGTCGTTTTTTTTATGATAGTTTATACACTTTACCTTTGCCTATTCTTGCTTTAATAAATGTTAGTTTTGTATTTTATTTAATTTTGGGATTATTTAGATTTACAAGACATTAGGATGTGAAATTATGTTTATACCTTTTATTACAACTGTTATGCAATTATTTGCTTCAATTTTTATGAAGTTTTTTAGTTTTCCACTTGGTGATTTAGGTTTTAATTTGGGTACATTAATGATATTTTTAATTTTGCTTAGATTTGCATTTAGGGTTATTTTACCCGAATTAATGTTACCAACATTAGGTTTAGGATATGCTGTTAAGTTCATTGGTAAAAGTTCTGTTTCTTTGGGTGTTGGTACTGGTCAACAAATTGCTAAGAGTTATCAAAGACGCGTTGAAAAAGTAAAAACAAGAAATAAACAACAAGGTAAGTTTAAAGGTGGTGCTGGTGGTAATAAGTTTACTGGTAGTTCAACTCGTGACTTTGGTATTGGTGATTAATTATGTCTAATTTTGTTCTTAGTATATTGCATTTTATTTTTATATTTTCTAGTAATGATATTAGTATATTTTTAAATCAAACTAATATTACTGATGAAGTTTATATTTTGTTTAATTTGACTTTTTGGTTAGTATTAGGTGTATTTTTTAATTTTATTTATCGTAGTATTAAATTTATTTTTAGGTCATTATTTGGGTAGGTGTTAGTTATGAGTGTTTTAGAAATTTACAATAAAATACATCAATGTATTGTTGATTATTGAACTATGTTTATAGGTAATCCAGTTGATGATTTTACTACTATTTTATGAAATTTAGTAGTTTATGGAACACAGTTTTTTATTGGATTTGTTTTATTTTATGGTTCATGGTGAATTTTAAAATCTTTATTTGGTAAACAATTATGTGATTTAAGTTTGCTAAATTATTTTTTGTTGTAAATACTTCTGTTCAAGCACCGACTAGTTTAATTGCTTCAAATGACCCTAATGTTGTTAATTATGATATTATAAAAGAAATGGTTAAACATGTTAAATATCATGATTTTGATGATTGAGCAACAATTCCATGAAATTCTGCTTATTTTGATGTTGACCAACCGGATTTAAAATTAGTAAGTGGTGAGTTTATAGGTAATAATGAAGGTTTATATACGTGTTATTATTATAGTGATACAGTTGGTGTTCCGTCTCACAAATGATAGATATGGGAACTGGCGTTTATACTTTTAATAGAAAACAATTAGATGAATTTTCACGTATTATGTTTAATCATAATTATGTTGCAAAGAATAATACTAATAATTTAAATTTTGTTAATACTGGTAAAAGTATTATAAATTTTCAAACACAGTTAAATTTTGAAATTGATAAACCTTTAAGTTTTTATATTCAAGGTTTTATGTTTTATTTTGAATATGAATATTTTAAAACTTTTACTGCTAATTTTGTTTTTAGTTTTTTAGATAATGTTGGTGATACAAAATATGTTTTTAAAGGTAAAGTTGATAATGATATTTATCAGCAAGATTTATATAATTTTGTTACTATGCCTATTCGTGTTCCAAATTTAAGACATTTAACAGTATTTTTTGATGTTCATGGTGAATCAACTAGACCAACTTTTTCACCACAATTAAATTTTGATCAAATTAATATTTTTTCAAGTGAGAAAGTTACGCCAGTACCACCAAATAGTCCTTTTAACCCTGAGTATGAACGTGTTAGTTGATATGATGTTTTTGGTCATTTGCGTAATGCTTTTAGGTGAGTACTATATGGTGTTGTTGGTAAAGTTTTACCAGTTGAACCATTAAGAGAATTTTTTACTAAACTTGACGGATTATTGAGACGTATTTTTGATGATACTATTAGTTCTGTTTTAAATGTTGATTTTACTAGTGGTTTAGAACAAGTTTTAACTTTATGAGTATTTTTAAAAGCTGTTGGATTTTTAGTTGGTTAGGAGTTGAAATAATGCCTTGATATGGTTATTTACTTTTAGGAGTTATATTATTAATAATACTTTATCCATTTTTAATAACTAGAAAAAATATAAAGATATTACAACGTGTAGGTAGTTATATTATTTCAGCACCACCACGTACTGGTAAATCTGCCCTTGCTTGTTGTTTAGCACAAAAACATAAAGGTAGGGTAGTAAGTCCTATTCCTATTAAAGTACGTAATGAATATAGTTATCGTTGTTCTTATGATGATGTTTTTAAATTTAATCAATTAAATAGTAATTATGCTTTTAAAGAGAATGATATGCTTGTTTTTGATGAACTAGGTTTAAAAATTAATAGTAATGATTTATCAGCCGAATTTAAAGAAACACAAGAAAGTTTAGGAATGTTTTGTAAATTAATAGGTCATAATTTTAATGGAATTATGTATATGATTGAACAATACCCCGATAGAATACCAAAACAAGCACGTGAAAAAGTGGAATATATTGTGCAAGTTAAAAGAATGCGTATTTTGTTATTTTTAGTTAAGTTTAAACTAAATATTTATACTAATGTTGATGATTATAATAAAGTTGTATTATCTAAAAGACAAACAAAGCGAATAATTAAACGTGGTGGATTACCACCTAGTTATAGTGGTGAAACTATGACTTTTAGTTTATGATTTCCTAGGTCTTATTTACAAAGATATAATAGTCGTGCTTTAAATTATATTCATTCGTTAAAGAGTGAATTAAGTACTGTTAAAGACTATGAACAATCACAAGCATTAGATTTTACTGTTGATGATATTAGAGCAGTAGGATTAGATAAGTTAGATAATATATTACAAACTGAAAAGAAAGAAACTGAAAATACTGTATGCCGTACTTGTTATTATAGAAATAAATATTCTAAGAAAAATAAGAAAGATGTTAAAATAGAGTAAACCTATATTTATTGGTTGAAGCTAACCAGAACCTTGGTTGGTTGGCCGTGGCGTTTACGCCACTGGGGTAAGTTGCGAAGCAACTAGGGGCAAAGCCCCTATATACTTGTTAAGATAAAAAACTAATGATTAGAAAGTGTAAATGATTATGCTAAATTTTTTAACATTAGAATCGCACAATAAAAGTTTATCAACATCGGCAATGTGAATAATGTTTATCATTGGTTTGATTTGTGTTGGTATTATTTTTCTTGTGTTTTTTTTATTTAAAAGAAAATTACGTAAAGAAAGGAGCCTGATTAACGAGCAATTTTTATTTAAACCAAAAAAAGTTACATATCAAGTTTTTTATTTTTGAAATAAAGCTCTTTATATATTTTTAATGTTTTGTGCAACAGTTGGTGCCATTGTGCTATTATCAGTTTCAATAAGTTCAATGTTTTAATTTTGAAAAATTAAGAAAAAGTTTTAGGAAGGGGTTAAAATATGGGTTTAGTTTTCTGAAAAAAACATAAAGAAAAAAATCAAACAAAAAATAGTAATATTGAATTAAAAACCTCAAAAGAAAAAAGTCCTTGAAATAATGTTTTAAAATTTTTACAAGACTTAGGTAAAGCATTACAGTTTCCAATCGCAGTATTACCATTCGCTGCTATTTTAAACAGATTTGGAGCATTAGGACTTATATTTACTACTACAACTGATGCTGGTGTTATGCATGTTACTAATGAAGTGGGTTATTGAATTTCATATATTATTCAACAACCAGGAAAAATAGTATTTGATAATTTACCATTATTATTTGCTTTGGGTTTAGCATTTGGTTTAGCTAAAGATCATCGTGGTGAAGCTGCATTAGTTGGAGCAGTATTTTATTTAGCAATAGCTGCAATGACGTCAATTGAACACTCATTACCAGAAATGTTATATAAAAATGTTTTAACTTTTACATCAAGTAAAGGTGAAAAATTTTCGTCATTATTTTATGTAGAAGAATTTGGAACAGATGGTAAAACTATTATCGGCAGTATTTATGTATTAAACATTGGTGTTTTTGGTGGAATTGTAGCGGGGTGTTTATCTGCAGTTTTATATAATAAATATAAAGAAATCAAACTTCCTCAAGCGTTATCATTCTTTGGTGGTAGAAGATTTGCACCAATGGTGGCTTTAGCAATAACTATTCCCACTGCTTTGGTATTTGCTATTGTTTGACCATGAATTCAATTAGTATTAATGAAATTTGGTCAATTAGTTGCTAATCCAAATAATCCAGCAGTTGCTATTCCAGGAACAGCTGTTTATGGAATATTAAATCGTTTATTATTACCTTTTGGATTACATCAAATCTTAAATACTTTTTTTGATTTCAATTACCAATTAATGGTCAGATAATATCTCCAATTACAGGTGCTGCATCTGGAACAAGAGAATGAGTAAATGGAGACATTAATGCTTTTACTAGAGGTATTGAAGGATCTGGATTTTTTCAATCAGGTTTCTTTCCTATTATGATGGGTGGTATTCCCGCTGCTGCCTTAGCTATGATTATGGCAGCTAAAAAAGAAAATAGAAAAATGGTATCAGGATTTTTAGGAGGAGTTGCTTTAGTTTCTTTTATTAGTGGAATCACTGAACCCATTGAATTTTCATTTGTATTTATTGCCCCATTATTATTGGTAATTCATGCCTTATTAACAGGGATATTTATTGCAATAACGACAGCATTGCATATCCAAGTTGGTTTTGGTTTTAGTGCTGGAATTATTGACTATTGCATTTCTTTTGCTCAATCATGAGGATTTACTAATCATGCTACTGGTGCTTATCATATTACTTCAAATCCACTATGAGTATTATTATTAATTGTGGCTGCTGGTGGAGTTTATTTTATTGTATTTTATACATTAATTACTAAAATGAATATTGAAACACCAGGAAGAGAAGAAGATTTTGGTGTTGAAGAAAATAAAGTAACAACAAAATCAGAGTTAACCAATAAAAATCTTAAAAGTGATAAATATACACTAATGGCAATAAAATTAATTGAAGCAATTGGTGCAGATAATTTTGTTGAAATTGATAATTGTGCTACTAGGTTACGTTTGATTGTTAAAGATACATCACGTGTTAATTTGGCAAAAGTTAAGGCCGCAGGAGCATTTGGTACTAAAATTTTGAGTAAAGAAGCTTTGCAAATTGTTATTGGTACCGATGTTGAACATGTAGCCAATGCAATAAAGGCACAGTTACAAAATTCAGCAACTTTGAATATTAAAGCTAAAGTTAATCTATAATTGAAAGTGATTATTACAATATAATATTAAAGCTACTAGAGCTCATATAACTATTTAATAGCTATATGAGTTTTTAATTGATTAAAAAAGATAGGAGTAAAAATAATGTCAGTAGGTAAACATTTAATTACTAACATTTTACAAAAAATAAAATCACAAGTACCAACATTAACTAAAGAAGATATTATTACTGCACTTAATATTATTTATATAACTTGTGTAGAATATAATGCTATTGATAGTTCTATCAGTAATATTGCCAAATATTATCAACAGGAAGATGAAAAATTTGATAGTCAATTGTTTAGAAAAAATTTGCATAGTTCTTTGCAATATATTGATCAAGCCAATTTATACAGTTTGAAAAGTTTGATTTCAATTTTTTTAATAATTAATGTTTTTAATCATCCTTTATTATTTAGTGATTTTAGTGATTTTATTAAAAAAGATATTACTAATATTGAATTTATGAAAACAAAAATAGAAATCCTGAAAAATGATAATATTTTTTTTATTAAAAAAATTAGTTCGTGTAAGGACTTAAATAACCTAAATAAACTAAGAGAGCAATTAAATAATAATTTTGAAATATTAAAACATTTTAAATCAATTTGTGAAAATCATCAATTAGGTGTATTAAATATTTATAACTTTATTGCTAATCAATCAAAATATTTTGTTACTGATGAAGATTGCGATAATAAAATTAGTTTAATAAGCAATGAATATGAAAAAATTAAGGACATAATGTCAAGAGAAAATAAATTTAAGGATATTTTAGTTAAAGATAGTAATTCTGAAATTCCATATAAATTAAATATTGAAGAACTTGATAAAATTTTTAAAAAGGAAATTGTAAATTTATTCGATGAATATGAAAATAAAATTTATGATTTTAAAAATAATAAATCTAAAAAGAATGAATTGAAAATTAAGGGAATTAAATTAAAAATTCAAAATATTTTTGATTTGTCAAAAATTATTTTTGAAATGTTTCAAAAACCAGTTACTTCTCCATTGCCTTTAACGAAAATTGTAAATCAAATTTTTAATGAAAATGATTCAATGCAATATTTAAGCGAGATTGAAAAAAATATTGATAGTAATATTGAAATGATTAAAAAGTTAAAGCAAAAATTGCAAGAAGTTTTAAATGATAATGATGTTTCAAAAAAAGAAACGTTAATGCAAGTAGAAAGTTTTAATAATTCTCATAAAATAGAAACAAAGAAAACAAATGTTAAAAAAAGAAAAAATAAGAAAAAAGACAACAAAAAAAATGAACATTTAAAATTTATTAATACTAATGAAACAGATAATTCAGAATCATCTACAACAAGTAGTTTAACGACTTTACTTGAAAAAGATATTACTAAAATTGATGTTATTTTAGAAGAAAATGACATTAAAGAACAAAGTATAAAACAAGAAAATGATGCAAAAGAAGAAAAAACAGAAATTTTAAGTCAAGATCAAATTTTACAAGCAAAAATTAATGAATTAGAAGCACAATTAAAGCAAACACAAGAAGAATTGGATAAAATAAAAGTTAAATCTGCAGAAGAAACAGCAATATTAGAACAACAATTAATAGCAGAAAAGCAAAAAGTACAACTATTAATTGATGAAACTAAATTTTTAGTTTCTAAAGTTGCTACCTTAGAAAGAGAAAAAACAAAGTTAGAAAAAATTAAGCAACAAAATAGTGTAAAAATAAATCAAATAAGTAATAATTTAGAAAAAGTACAAAAAAAAGTGAGAAATATTCGTGAACAAAAAAATAAAAGTATTGAAAGATTAATAAAAAAAGAGTTCGCGTTAGCTTTAGAAAAAGAAAGATTAGAAAGTAGAAATTATAAAAATAACCAAGCTTTAGAAAAATTAAATCAAGAATTATCAAAAACACAACAAACATTAATAACAGTAGAAGATAAAAATCAAAAATTAGTTATGGAAGTTAATCAATTAAAGGAAGAAAAAATAAAACTAGAAACTATTCAACAAGAAAATGGCATGCAAATAAAAGAGAAAGAAAAAAATATTTCTTTACTAGAAGGTAAATTAACAAAAATTGGTAATCAAGCAACTGAAGAAGTTCAAAAACTACTTAAAGAAAAAAACAATTAGTTTTAGAAAAAGAAAAGTTAGAAACTTTAAATAAAAAAGGTAGTCAGAAGTTGACAACTTTAAATAAAAAAATACAAATGTTATCACAGTACAATCAAAATTTAGTGGCATTTACTGATAGTTATGATATAAAATCTTGTATTCATATTAACCCCCAATTATTGAAAAAAAAATAGTATCAAAAACATTAGTAGTTAGTGAAATGATGGAAGTAGTTGCACCACTATCGGTTTTAGTACCTACAGGTCAACAATTTTCAATTGAGACTGAAAATTGAGAAGACGTTCATATTGCTGATGAATTAACACCAGGATTTTGTTTACAACCAAAATTTTTTACAATGTAATTAGTATTATTATTTCGTATAAATAAGAATCATTAAAATTATGTTATAGTTTATATAGAGGTGACCATATAGTGAACAATGAGGTACTAAAAACAATTTTATTCAAGAAAGAAATAACTATCAAAGATAGAATATTATTTAAAACAATTTTTGAGGTTTTAAGTACTCTTTTTACTAATGAAGATGATGTATCAATATTAAAAAGTGGTTATAAAATAAATGATTATCAACAAGTTTGATTTTTAACGATTACTCCAAATAGCGAAAAAGAAAAAGTAATTAAAACAGGATATGCAAATTTTTTGTCAGAAGATTGAAATGTTATTTATCAATTTAATAGTACTAGTACAAGTGAAAAAAGAAAACAATTGGGTGAAAAATATATTAAAGATAAAGTAGAATTTGTTACTTTTGTAAAAATAAAAGAAAAATCAAAAGGCATTGGTTATCATTTTATAGGTATATTTGTTTTTGATGATTATCGTAATAAAGATTACAAAACAATGGTTTTTAAAAAAGTTAAAGATAGTTATAAATTAAAAACAAAGAGTTAATAAATATTTATTAACTCTTTTTTATTTATAAAGATATATGTTTAGTTTGATTTTCACTTTCTTCTTCAAAAATAGTAATATTATTAATATTAATTTCTTATATCTTTTTTTCAATGGTTTTGAAATAATTTTTCTATTTGAAAAAACTGTTGATGTATTTTTAGTTGGTTGTTCAACAATTATTTTTTTAGTAGTAGATGTAGTAGTTTGATAATTAGTAGTGGGGTAGTACATATAGTTTGAATCCATAGGTTGTAAATATTGATATTCATTATCAAAATTATTACTAAAGAATTTAATACAGCAGTTTCATAACATTTTCTTTTCATCCTTTTTTTTGAATATTTGAACACTATCTAAAACTAAATAATTGCATTATTTAATTTTAATAGTTTATAATTATAATAATAGCAAAGTTTATTTAAAGGTGAATATAATGTTACGTAGTAGTAATATTTTAAAAATTAATAGTATTAATAATTTTGAACAATTATTTATTTTTTTTGGTTTACCAGTTCTTTTTTTACTTTTAATTATGAAATTAACTTTTTTAATTACTATTAATTTTCATAAAAATAGTATTAATAATAAAAAAATATTTAATAAAACAAAAATCATTATTCTTCAATTTAGTTTATGATTTTTAGCACAATTTTGTTTATTTTTATTACCAGTTCAAGAAATGGTAATTAATATTAATTTTTTAGATTTAGAAAGTTTACCAATGCTATCATTGATTTCGATTTTACATTTATTTATTTGCTTTAGTTTTTTAAGCCGTAATAATAATCAGATTATGAAAGTGATGCGTTTTACTATTTTGTCAATTATTATAATTGCCATTATTTTACAATTTAATTTTACTATGATTAAAATATTATTACCATCAATAAATAACTTTGTTTCAATACTAATTTTAGTGTTCTTTTACTATTGATTAGGTTTTTTTTCATGAAAAATGTTTAGTGATAATTTATCTACAATTTTTAATTTAATGAAAAAAATTTGAGTGACATTATTTAGTAATTCTTCATTACCTAATATTATTAATAAACAATTTCCAGTAAAAGCATATACTAAAACTAAAATTATCATTTTAACATGGCAATTTAAAAAACAAATGTTTACTAATTTTGACCACCAAGTTTTTATTACTGATAATAATAAAAAACTTTTAATTGCTATTTTTAAGAAGAATTTAACTTATTTTTTAAGTGCCCAATTAACACTACTTATTACTAAAACTATTCAAGATTTAAAAACTTTAATTAATGGTTGAAAAATGGCTTTAATTCAATAACTTTTTTTGTTTTAAAATTTAAAAGAAAGGAAGAACGAATATGAAAAAACAATCATTTTTGCTTTTTAAAAATGCGTTTAAACAAGCAATTCGTAATAAAATTCAATTAGTTGGTTTAATTGTTTTAGTATTATTATCATCAACTATTTTTTCATTAATGCAAACAAGTTTAGCAAGAATTTCTGATGAATATTCAACATTAGTTGCAAAATCTAATTTACATGATTTTGTTATTGATTTATCTAATACTACTCCAAAAACTGTTTCTAATAAAATCTCAACATCAACAACTGCTGTTGATGAAAAGAATGATTTTGATATTAACAATATTGCAAATGATGCTGGTAATGAATTTATATGAGATCGTGTTGAAGGCAGAACTATGCAATTAGATAATAATAGTAATCCTAGAATTTTAAAAATATTAACTTATAATCAAGATGCTCGTATTGATAAATTAATCATTAGTGATGGTTATCAAATAGGAGATAGTAAAAATCCAGATAAAACTCCAAGTTGAAAACAGGTAGTTATTAATAAAGAATTTGCTCAAAAAAATAATTTGCATATTAATGATACAATTCGTGTGCAATCAGATCAATTAGGAAGTAGTTTAAAAGTTTCAGGATATGATTTAAATGATGCTGCTTATAGTAGTTATAATTGATTAAAAATTGTTGGATATGGTGTATCTGCTGATTTCACAACTCCAATTATTGATCAAACTACACCAATTCCAAATAAAACTCGTGAAGGTTTATTATACGTTGATCCAATGCAATTTGGTTTAAGTAAAAGGTTAGAAAAAAATAATTATATTTGGTCATATGATAAAGCTAATGAAAAAATCACAATTTCTTCTGATAATGATCGCGAAATTTATTTTGTTGGAAAATCAACAATAGGTAAAATTAATGATATTAAATTAATTTCACAAAGTTTAAGAAGTAAATATATTAATACTATTGATTCTGATGCTGCTTTAGTATATAAGTTAGGAAATAATAAGTATACGTTTAATAATCGTACTGCTACTTTGAATGCAACTATTATTGGATTTAAAAGTTTATTAATTGGTTTATTGTTAATTGTTTTAATTATTACAGGAATTACAGTAATATTAATTACTTATAAAAATATTGATAATTCACGAACACAAATTGGAATTTTAAAATCATTAGGTTATAGTAATATTAAAATTTTAATTACATCTTTAGCTTATCCAATGGTAGCAGCACTTATTGGTACTATTTTAGTGTTTTTACCAGCAAGTGGTTTACAAGTAATTATAGTTCAAACATTTGCCAACTATTTTAATCTAGATTTTGGTCGTTTTATTTTTGATGGTTTAGGATTTATATATTGTTTAATTTTAATATTTGGTTTTTTATCAATTATTGCATGAGTTATTAGCGCTTTAACAGTTATTAAAAAACCAATAGATTTAATTAAAAACGAATCAGCTACTGTTAATTCTCGCTTTAGTCGAATTATTAAAACAAAAAGTATTAATCGTGGATTTTTAACAAGATTCCGTTTATCACTATTTACATCATCAATTGGAAAAATGGCAGCAGCATCATTAACTATGTTTTTAGGAACAACGTTAATGACAACATCTATTATTGGTCCAAAAATTATGGCTGATAATAAATTACTTTCTTTTACTGGTATGAATTATCACTCCTTAGTTGAATATGACATTCCGACTTATAATTCTCCATATAGTTTTTATAAAACTTATAATCCAAATAATAAAGATGATTGAACTTATACTTCTACTGTTGATAGTACTACTGGTGATACATATTGACATCCACCACGTTTTGATAATTCTGGACCATTAAATGATACTTTTGTTAAAGAATTATTAGAAAATAATATTAATGCTGAAGCATATGCTCCAATGTCAGATGAATCTAATCCCGGTGGTGCTATTAGTGATTTAGGATATACTGGTTTAACGTATTTAAATGGTAAAATGCTTACTAAAAACTTTTTAAATGGATTAGATTCTAGTGATATTAAAGATGCTTCTGTGATTGTTGGAATTATGGTACAAATGGCTTGACCAAATGCATTACCAATGTATGACACAGTTTTAAAAAATACTAATATTAACAGTTTTTATAGTGAGAATACTTATAATATTATTAGAAAATTTTATCAAAACTATCGAACAACAGTGGCAATGAATATTAGTGGTACGATTTCGAAGACTGGTAAGATTAGTACTAATCCTAATGATTTAGATATTACAAAATTCAAAGATTGAGCAAATAGTAATATTCCTGCTTACAAAAATGCCTCAAGTAAGGGTCCTACTTTTATTAATGATATTGATAATTTAAGTTTTGATACTAGCGATAAATTATATCCGTGACATTTAACTAATGAAACACAATTATTGAATAATAATGCATCTGAAATTAGTGACAAAGAGCGTGATAGTTGAATTAATAAAGTTGGAATTTGATTTGGTGCTTTATTTTATAATAGAATGGGACAAACTGTAGTGCAAGGTGCTTATACTAAAAGCCCATATTTTATTCGTCAAAATATTGCCAAAGCTTATAGTGATCCCAATGTTCCTTTTAATGCTGCTTTTAATGTTGTGCCTTTTGATAAAGAAACTGATGAATTAGGAACTTACTTTATTGGTACTCCTGAAAAATTATTTAAACAGAACAAATATTTAATGAAAGTTTATGGTTTACAAAATCAACAACAGTTAGGCAAACCTTCAATGATGCAATTATATGATGCTGGAGGTTCTTCATTAAATCCACTTTTAGAACAAGAAAATAGTGATGATAGTATTAGTCTTGTTATTAATCAAACGATTGCTAAACAATTAAATTTAAAAATAAATGATGAATTTAAAATGAGTAGTAATGGTAATACTATGAAATTTAAAGATAATAATAAATTGAAACCTTTTGATTTGGATAAAATTAATATTGATAACATTGTTGGTGATAGTAAAAATGTTAATAATGTTACATTATTAAGACAACAAACTGGTTATACACAAGTTGATGAGTTAAAGGATGGGGCTTATGATAATATGGGTATTAATGCTACAAATATGTTAAAAGAAGTTACTGCTGGTAAGGTTGTTAATTCTTATAATGATAAGATAAGTTCTAAAACACCAACGTATAAAGTAGTTGGTATATATAATGGTTATGGTCAACCTAATGCTTATATTAGTAAAACTAATGCTGATAAAGTTTTATCATTTAATAAAACAAAAGAATTTTTATTTTTATTATTTAAAAAAGAATGAGAAGACAAAAAAACAACTTGTGATGTTGATTTTGGTAAATTAAAATTATTTAATGAATATCAAAATTTTCTTAATCAATTAAATGATCCCGTTATTTATAAACTTAATCAAATATTTGAAAATGAAAATCCAATTTTTAATTTTAAATTTTCAAATTCGCAATCATTACCAGATATAACTAATTCATTTTCAACTTCGCAAATGTATGGAGATTACAGTGCTTTTGGTTTAAATGGTGGTACTGATGGTTCTGGTACTTATCAAGGTTATGGTGCAGGTAGTGCTGTTAATATTACGCCACAAGATATCCATCATCAGTTGTTAAATCAAATTACTGCTTTAGTTGATACAGTATTGGTTGCATTTATTATCTTTTCATTAATCATTTCGTTCTTTATTATTTTATTAACAAGTAATTTAGTAATTTATGAAAATCGTAAAACAATAGCAACAATGAAAACACTTGGTTATAGTGATGCAAAAATAACTAATATTGTTATTGGTATGTATTTACCAGTGATTGCTGTTATGTTTGTTATTGGTTTTCCCGTAGGATGAATAATTGTTAAGTTTATTCTTAACTATTTAGCTGCTAATACAACATGGGTTTTACCATTATTCTTTGTTTGATGATTACCGCTTGTGGTTGGTTTAATTGTCTTTGGTATTTATGCAACAACCTTTATTATTGATTGATATGCCATGAAGAAGATTAATCCAATTAAAACTTTAAATGAAATTGATTAAAAGCAGAAGGGAATAAAAACATGAAAAATGATAAAAAAAACACTAAAAATTCAAGTGAACAAGTAACTAAAAATAAGTTAGAATCTAGTTTTACAAAGAAGTCAGTATCTAAAAATGAAGGTGCAATACCACCAGTAACCCATAAATCTCATGATAAACCAGAATCAAAGGAAGAAATAGAAGCTAATAAAGCCAAATTGCAAGCTTTTAAAGATAATCAAAAAGCAATTAAAAAATTAACAAAAACTCATTCAAAAGAAATTTTAGCAGGTAAAATTATATCAATGACTAATAATACTCCTGATACTCAAACTAATGTTATTGAATTATTTGATGTTAAAAAATCTTACTTAACTGGAGACTTAGAATATGAAGTATTAAAAGGAGTTAATTTAAAAATTAAATTAGGTGATTTTGTTGTTATCTTAGGACCATCGGGAAGTGGTAAGACAACATTATTAAATATTATTTCGGGATTGGATAAATCTAATACTGGTGATGTTTTTGTGGCGGGATACAATTTATCTTTATTAAAAGATAGTCATTTAACTAAATTTAGACGAGATAATGTTGGTTTTATTTTTCAACAATACAATTTATTAACTAACTTAACTGCTCGTGAAAATGCTGAAGTTGGTGAAAATCTTGCTAAAAATAAAAATAAAAATATGAGTATTGATGATATTTTTCAAGTTATTGAAATGGATGAGCATATGAATAAATTTCCAAGTCAATTATCAGGTGGACAACAACAAAGAGTATCGATTGGTAGAGCACTAGCAAAAAATCCGACAATTTTATTTTGTGATGAGCCAACAGGAGCACTTGATGAGGAAATGGGGTGTAAGGTATTAGAGATTTTATTGGATGTTAATCGAGAATATAAAACATCAATTATTATGGTTACTCATAATCCTAACTTCCAATATGTTGCAAATACTGTTATTAACGTTAAAAATGGTAAAATTATTAGTGTAAAGAATAATGAAAAACCAATGAAACCAAATGAAATAAATTGATCATAAGAAAAGGGTATAGATGGGGGTTGATTTAATAAATATAAGAAAAATGCATATTTTCATGCATTTTTCTTATATTTATATAGAGTAAATACTTGTATAAAGAAAAAAATATTAAATTATAAGAATCTAATAGAAAATACTATATTTTATTTAGTTTAATTATTTTTTAGAAAGAAAAAGGTGCAAGGTAATGAGTATTGGTTTAATTACATTTATTATATGAATATGTTTAGTAATTTGAATAGTATTTTTAATTTGAGGTATAAGTTTATGTAATAGTAATAATGCATTAGGCATCATATTATTATTTTTAACATTAAATTTAATTGGTTTAATAATAGGAATTTCTTTATTATATAATAAAAATAAGCAAAATGTAGATAACAAAAAAAATATTAATAGTAATATTAAAATAGAAGAACTAAGTTAAATATTCCTTTTTAGAAATTTTAATATTAAATTAAAAAATCATACCTTAATTTAATACAATTAAAAATAAAATAATAATAAATATTATCATATTAAAGTATGACTTAAAAATATTTAAATGAAACTTGCAAAAAAGTAATTATTTTAACACTGATTGATAAATTATTCAGATATTTTTGTTGAAGATAAATCATAAAATTTACCTTTAATAATATATACTATTGTTTCACAAATGTTAACTAAGTGATCACCTAGTCTTTCAATATATTTCAACTGTTGCATTGTTGATGTATATTGAGAGAGTTGATCATTATTTTTGTTTACTTTTAACATATTGACAATGTTTTTCATTGATTCACGAAAACGATTATCAATATCAATATCATATTCTGCTGCTTGATAAGCTTTATTAATATCATTTTCATTTATAGATTCACCAATTAAATCCATCATTTTAAATACTTTTTTCATTAATCCTGATAATTGAGATGTTAATTTAATTTCTGGTTTATATTTGACATTAAATTTGGATAAATTTTTAGCATAATTTGAAATACGTTCTAAATCACGAATAATATTCATATAGCCAATAATAGTACGTAAGTCAGTAGCAAAAGGATTTTGTTGAGCAATACTTCAAATTGCAGTAATTGTTAAACTTTCAGCGACTGTTCTAATTTCTTTATCGGTTTCAACAATTCTTTTTGACATGTCAAAATCTTGGGTTTCCATTGCTATTAAAGCGTCTTTATGTTCTTTTTTTACTTCTTTTAATAAAGTTAATAAGTTTTGTTTTAAATTTATGATATCTAAATCAAATCTACGGTTAATTATTTTCATTTTTTCCTCCTTTCTCTATAATTAATTATATATATTTTTAACCAAATCTGCCGGTAATATAATCTTCTGTTCTTTTATCTTTTGGTCGTGAAAATATTTTTTTAGTATTATTATATTCAATGACTTCTCCATTTAAGAAAAAGGCAGTTTTATCAGAAATTCGTGCTGCTTGTTGCATTGAATGTGTAACAACAATAATTGTAAAGTCTGATTTTAAATCATTCATTAAGTCTTCAATTTTAGATGCGGCAATCGGATCTAGAGCTGAAGTTGGTTCATCCATTAATAGTACTTCTGGTTTTAGGGCAATAGCACGAGCAATACATAAACGTTGTTGTTGTCCACCTGATAATGATAATGCTGAATCGAATAAGTGTTGAGCAACTTCATCTCATAAAGCCGCTTTTTTTAAAGCATCTTCGACAATTTGATTTAGAATCTTTTTATTTTTAATGCCTTGATTTTTTGGGCCATATGCCACATTTTCATAAATTGACATTGGAAAGGGATTAGGTTTTTGAAATACCATTCCAACTTTAGTTCGTAATGAAATAATATTTTTTTTATTTTCATAAATATCTTCATTATTAAATAATATTTGTCCATTAATTTTAACACCATCAATTAAATCATTCATTCTATTTAAAGTTCGTAGTAATGTTGATTTGCCACAACCACTTGGTCCAATAAAAGCGGTTACTTGATTACGACTTATTTCTAAATTTATATTAAATAAAACCTGTTTTTTGCCATGATTATAGAAGAAATTTAAATTTTTAATAGTAAAAACATAATTACTTTTTGGAATATTTTCTATATTTGATAAATTATTTGATTTGTTATTTGGTTTTTTCTTAAATTTATCTTTCACTTTTAAAAAGTAAGGTTTAATTACATTTACTTTTCTTTTTTTATTGCTATTCGTTGATTCTTTCTTGCTTTCATTTTTTCTTTTAATAATTCAATTGAGCATTTTGTTTTCACCCCGATTCCTGTTGTTAAACTTTTTTCAAAATGTTTTGCTATAAAGTTTAAAATAAATATTAGTATAACTGTTATTAGTGCTGTTTGGTACATCTTTCCTAATTTATTAGGGTCATTTGATTCTTTATTAACTAATAAAATATGGGTTGTTAAAGTTTGTCCTGAACTTAAGAAACCTTTATTGGGAAAAGCAACAGTGCTTCCTAATGTTAGATAAACTGGTGCTGATTCACCAATAATTCTACCCATTGATAAAATCATACTAGTAATAATGCCACCAATGGCAGCTGGAATAACTACTTTTCTTATTGTTTCAAATTTACTAGCACCTAGTGCTAATGATGCTTCGCGATATTCAATAGGTACTGATTTTAATGTATCTTCTACTGCTCTAATAATAAGTGGTAAAATAACAATTGTTAATGTTAAACTAGCAGCAATTGCTGAGAAACTTATTTGTAAGAAAGTAATAAAAAAAGTAAATCCAAACATACCAAAGATAATTGATGGCGTAGAAGCTAAGGTATTTAGCACAAAACGTAATATTGAAGCAAATCAACCATTTTTGGCATATTCGTGAAGATAAATTGCACCAATAATACCTAATGGCATAGCAATAGTAATTGTTGTTAATACCAATAAACATGTCATTGTGATAATTGATAAGTAACCTTCATCACCAGTTGTTGAAATTAAAGCTGCAAAATTAAAATTGAAAATGCTACTACCAGCATTACCACTAATGTTGAAGATACCATTAATAATAATATCACCAATAATTCAAATAATTAATCCCATAGTAATAAAACAAGCTAGCCCCATAAAGAATAATCGAAAATAGTCTTTAAAGTGTTTTCAGCCTTGATTTTTAATAGTTTTTTCACTAATAGTTAACATTAGTTGATTATCAGATAGATTTATTTTTTTTAAATTATAATTTCGTGGTTTTTTATGACCTTTTGCTTTTTTATCACTACGTTTATAAATTATTAAAACAATAAAGTTAATTATTGAAACTATAATAAATAAAAATAAACCAATTCCATATAATGCTGATATTTGTTGAGAACTAACTGCTTCTCCAATTTCTAGTCCAATTACTCCCGCTAAAGTAGAAATTGAACTAAATAAAAATGCAAGTGGACCATGTGCAAAATTTGGGGTTAGAGTACTATTACCAGCAATCATAACAACGGCCATTGTTTCACCGATGACTCTTCCGAATCCAAAAATTATTGCACCAATGATTTTGGTTTTTGCCGCTTTAAAAATGACTTTAAAACTAGTGTCAGTCCTGCTAATACCTAGTGCTAATGATGCATATAGATAAGATTTTGGTACTCGAGTAATAGCATTAACAGATAATGAAATAATTGTTGGTAATGCCATCATTGATAAAATAAAACTTGCTGTCATCATATTTTCTTTGGTTGGTGCTCCCATTTTTACAAAAATAGGGCCAATGGTCATTAAACCAAAAGCACCAAAAACAATTGAAGGAATACCAGATAATAATTCTACTAAAGTTAATGTTGTTTTTTTTAATTTTGGTGGTAAAAATTCACATATAAATAATGATGTTAGTAAACTTAAAGGAACAGCAAGTATCATTGAAAATAGTGCAACTCAAAAAGTGGCAACGATAAAGGCAATAATACCAAAACTATTAGCACTAGGTAATCATTTACTATTTCCTAACATTTTAAATCAATTTAGAAAACTCATATTACTAAATGTTTGACCGATAATAAAACCAATTAATAATGAAGCGGCAATTAGTGCTAATGAAGATATAGACAATACACAAATTTTAGCAATCAGATCATAAGTATGTTTTTTTTGTTCACTAATAAAAACATTTTTTGGATCATGATTTTTATTAAAATGATTAAAAGTTATTTTATGTCAAAACTTTTTAAAAGATTTGGATTTCATTTATTAATACTCCTTTATGGAAAATTGTTTAATCACTGATTTAAATCATAATTTAATTTGTCAGTTAATGGTACTGCTGATTGTGCGTACTGAGTTTCTGAAAAAGCAGGAACTACGTATTCGTTATGACCTGGATAGTCAGGAATAAACAAGAATTTTAGAAATTTAACTAAAGTATTAATTTGTTTAAAATTTTTATTTATTAAACCTGTAAATGGTCGTGATAACTGATAAGTACCATTTTTAATGGTGTCTAAACTTGGAGCAATATTTTCTCAATTAGCAATATGAATATTAGTGAATTGTTTATTCGAATCTAATTGTTTTTTATCTGAATATGAACTATAGCCAACACCACCACTAGACATATTAAACATTTGTGTACTTGAATTAACAGTTATTGCTTGTGGATAATATGCTTTTGAATTACCCAGAACTTTTTCCTTAAAAACATCTCGTGTTCCTGAACCATTTTCTCTAGTATAAGGTAAAATTTTGAGGTTACAAGTTGGTTTGATTCAACCTTGATTTGGTTCTGAAGTATTTTGTGGAAATAAATCTCTTCAGAAAATAGGTGATTTCGATAAATACATTTTTTTTACTTTATCTTGTGTAAAATTTAGAGGTTTATTATTACCTAAGCAATCTTGTGGCAAATTATAAACTAAAATCATACCATCTTTTGATAAAACAAAAGAAATTAAATTATTATTAGGAGTTGTATATTCTTTTGAAAGTCAGCCAATACCAAACATATTTTTATTAACTGGAATTACTGCTGCATCTGAACCTAAACTGTTATAAGTAAAGTCTGCTTCTTTATGATTATCGGGATAGTCTTCCATTAATGTATGCATTAAAGGTGCTACTGAAGTTGAACCCCCCATAATAAAATAGGGTTTATGACTAACTAAAGTTACAATAAAAATACTAATCATTGTGATTAATCAAAATAATGACAAAATTCTTTTTTTTAGCATATAAATCCACCCAACTGAGAGTTTTCTTTATCATACACGTATTATAACAATATAATTAATAAAAACTAGAAAAATTATTTCATTTTTATAAAAAATGTAGGTTCTAGACTATATTATTAATATTTTTTATTAAATATTTTTAATTTAATATAAAAAATAAAAGAAAAGTATTTCTTTCTTTTATTAGTATTCTTTATTTATATATTTCAAAAGATAAAATAACTTTATTTTTTATTATCTAAAGCATTATTTTTCTTTAAAGTTTTTAAAGTACGAGCACTAATCATTAAAGTTTTTCCACCAATTTTTACTGGTTGTAAGTTTGGATTTCATTTTCTTCTAGAAGAGTTCATCGCATGCGAACGGTTGTTACCAGCTAGTGGACCAATACCACTTAAAGCACATTTTCTTGCCATAGTTATTTTCTCCTTATTAATGTTTTAACTAATAAATAATACCATATTTATTTATTTATTTTAAAAAAAATTAAAATTTATTTGTAAAAAATTGAATATTTACTAGGTCATTATTTTAATAAGAAAAATTTAAATTATTTATTTTTTTAAAAAAAATAAAAAATATGTTATAAATAAACTATATTATACAAATTTTTAAGAAATCTTGGAGGAAAAAAATGAATTGTATTATTTATGTTGTGCAAATTGATGATGAAAAAAAGATTGGTTTACATGCACGACCAATAGCCAAAATTGCAGCTGCTATTAGTAAGTATAAAAATATTGAGGTAGAAGTCATTAAATTACCTGATAATGCAGATATTACGAAGTCAGTAAAACTTACTGGTAATGAAACTAAAGTTAAAGCTAAGTCAGTTCTTAATTTTCTAGGTTTACAAGCAAAAAATTTTAGTAAAATTGCTTTTATTATTACAAAAATGGATGAAAAAGTAGAAGATAAAAAACTTGAAGAAGTTAAATCAGAAATTATTTCTTTATTAAAAGAAGAAAAATTAATAAAGTAAATGGTTTTAAAAAAAGTATTCAAAAGAATACTTTTTTTAAAACCATTTATCCTTATGATATAATTATTTACGTTCTTAAAATATTTAAAATATTAAATTATATAAATGGAGGCATTTAATGAGCGAAATTAACAAAAATAAAGAAATAATAATTTCAGAACAAGGTTTAGAAAAGTTAAAAACTGAATTATATAAACGAATTAATGTTGAACGTGAATCAATAAAAGAACGATTAAAAGCAGCTAGGGGTGATGGCGATTTATCAGAAAATGCTGATTATACTAGTGCGCGTGAAGAGCAAGGCAAAAATGAAGCACGCATTCAAGAACTTGAAACGATTATTACTAGTGCTGTTATTCTTGAAGAACAAAAACAACGTAAAAATAGTAATATCAAAGCAGTTCGTGTTGGTAGTTGAGTAACAATTGTAAAAATTAAACATGGTAAAATTGTTTCTGAATCAGAAGAAAAATTTAAAATTGTTGGAAGTATTGAAAGTAATCCATTTGAAGGATTAATTTCTAATGAGTGCCCATTAGCACTATCAATTATGAATTGTGTTGTTGGTGATATTGTTGATATTAAAGGTATTAAAGAAACATATAGGGTAAAAATTATAGAAGTAAAAAATCATTTTTAATTATTTATAATTGAACAGAATGATAATTATAAGTTTTGTTTTCTTTAGTATCTAAATTACTTTGTTGTTTGATTTTTTCAAAATTATTATCTGGGATTTTTAAGCAATTATTTAGTAATTCTTTTATGTTAGAATTTTCAATATTAAAGTTTTCACATATTTCTTTTAAAGAAAGTTTAATTTCAAAGTATGTTTCATCATTTTTAATAGTTATACCTTCTTTAATAATTTTATTTTTTAAGTCATTAATTTCAGTTATATATGATAAATTTGGTAATTTTTTTTGATTAATTTCAAATTTTGGTAAATTAAAAGTTGCTGTTATTACTCATGGGATATCTATTTTTTTAGATGCAACTGCATTATGGTAAGCATTTTTTAAAAATTCTTGTAATTCTTTAGAAAAAATGGTTGCTTTTGAACTATTGTAAATTGAGTGTTGAACATTAATTAGATCTTTTTGATTATAATCAATCATTATTTCTAAATTTAAACGTTTACTTTTTAATTTAAAAGTATTATTTTTTAATATTGTTTTTATAATTTCATATGATTTTGGCATATAAATATCCTTTCTTTTTTTTAACTTATTAAATAATTATTTAATACTAAATTAATTATATATTATGTTGGATTTTAATGTAGTAATAGGAGTTTTAAATAACATTATAAGTTTAATTTAAAAAGATATTATTAAAATATTATTATTTTAGAATAATAAGTTATTTGGTGTACGAGGAAAAGGAATAACATCTCTAATATTATTAATACCAGTAATAAACATTAAAAATCTTTCTAGACCTAAACCAAAACCAGCACTTGGTGCATATCCATATTTTCTTAAATCAAAATATCATTGTAGATCATTACCTTCAATTTTGAATTGAGTTTTATTTTTTAGTAATTGTTCATAATTATCTTCACGAACAGAACCACCAATTAATTCACCAATCCCTGGCACTAATAAATCCATAGCTGCCACTGTTTTTTGTTGTGGATGATTACTATCAATTGGATTAAGTTTCATGTAAAAAGCTTTGATGGTTTGTGGATAGTTAATAACAAAAGTTGGTTGTTTAGTTATTTCTTCACATAAATATCTTTCATGTTCTGATTGTAAATCAATTCCTCATTTAATTTCATTAAATTCAAATTTTTTTCCTTTTTTTTGTGCATTTAAAAGTAATTCAATGACTTCTGTATAAGTAATAACTTTAAAATCAGATTTAAAATCGGCAATTTTTTCTAATTTTTCAATTAGTGATTGTTCATTTTTAGTTTCTTGTTTTTGTTCTAAGAATTTTAATTCAGAATTACAATTATTTAGAACATCTCTAATAACAGTTTTTATTAGTTTTTGGGCTAGTATAATATTATCTTGTAGATTACTAAAGGTAAATTCTGGTTCTACCATTCAAAATTCTGCTGCGTGACGTGTAGTATTAGATTTTTCAGCACGAAATGTTGGTCCAAATGTGTAAACTTTTTGTAAAGATTGAGCGTAGGCTTCAGCATTTAACTGACCACTAACAGTTAATGAGGCTTTTTTCCCAAAAAAATCCTTTTCATATTTATCATTAGTTATAGTAGTAACAATAAAATTTTCACCAGCACCTTCAGCATCATTAGCTGTAATAAGAGGACTATGTAGGTAAATAAATTGATTATCATGGAAAAATTTATGAATAGATCATGATACTTGATCACGAATTCTAAATAATGACAAGAAAGTATTAGTACGAACACGTAAGTGTGCGTGTTCACGAAGAAATTCATTTGTATGTTCTTTTTTTTGGATTGGATAATCATTAGCGCATATGTTGTAGACAGTAGCAGTAATTACTTTTAGTTCAAATGGTTGTTTTGCATTTGGTGTTAAAATTAAATTACCAGTAATAGTAACAGCACTACCAGTAGTAACATTAGTTAAATTGTTATTATTTTCTAAATTTGGATCATATACTACTTGTAAGTTATTAATTGAAGAACCATCGTTTAAATCTAAAAACCCAACTTTTTTACTATTTCGATTAGAACGAACCCAACCGTTAACAGTTACTTGTGTTGGTATTTTTTTAGTTTTATCGTTACTATTAATAAATAAATTATTAATTGTGTAAATCATTATTGTTCCTCCTATTTATTTTTATATAATAAATAAATTATATATTAACTATTATCTTAGTAGGGAATTATTTATGATTTTTTTCATTAATATTTGGGATAAATTTTATTTTTAGTTAGTATAAAATTTGAAATTCAATTTTAAGTTAATGTTATAATATTACTTATAGTAAAGGGAGTTTATTATGGGCAAATTTTTAAAGTTAATTACTAATGGCTTTATGACAGGTGTTAGTGAACCATGATGTAATAATGAAGGAGTTGCAGTTTTACCTTTTGTATATAAATACAATCAATATTGATTTTTATTAATGAAAGAAAAGAATCCTTTATTTGAAAATAAAAAGATATCATTTTTTAGTACTCTAACAGGTGGTTGTAAATTAGGTAAATCATCACTAGAAACTGTTAAGAATGAAATTTTAGAAGAAACAGGAATTAATATTAGAAGCTTAAAACTTGATTGTATTTATAGACTTGGTAGTTACTATGCTAATAAAACTTCAATAAAAATATGACATTTTTATGCTGTTGATTTATCTAGTTTGAATTTAGATTTAAAGTTAAGTTATTTTGGTAAAGGTGATGGTAGTATTGGTGAAAATGGTATTAATGGTATTTTTATTAATGAGAGTGAACTAGATAAAGTTAATGATGCACTTATATTGGCAATTTATGGAAAATTACGATTGAATAATACAATAGTGAACATAAATAAATAAATTTAAAAGGAAGAAAATATGTTTAAAGATATAAAATTTAGATTTATAAAAAGAAAGAAAAATATAAAAGATTTTGGGAGATTGTCAAAAATCCGGAATAAATTAAATCGTTGTAGTCTTATTATTATGTTAGACAAGAAATAATTTGGATTTTTATGAAATTGTATTTAAATGATATAATTTTTTTAAAAATATTGCAACTAAAATACTTATAATTAAGTTTGTTAAATGTTAAACTTATGAAGTAAAGTTAAGGAGAATTTAAAAATGAAAATTAAAGCACTTAAAAAATTACAGTTATTGACTGTAGTACTATTTATTTTAACTATTTTAATTATTATTGCAGGATTATTATTACTAGGTTTATTTCATGGAAAAGAACTAGTAACTATTAAAAGTAATCATTTAGTTAAAAATACAGAACCTTTAATATATGAATATAATGGTTTTACTTTATGAAGTAAATACAGTTGATATTATATATTAACTAATAACAATATTTGCCTTAATAATTTTGGAAGTTATTATATTATTCATAATTCTTATAATTATTCTTTATTATGGTTAAAAATTGCAGTTATTTTTTCTACAATTGTAGTTCCAATTTTTATTTCTATAATTTTGTCATTAACATTCTTAATTATTGGTTTAAAAAGAAAAATAAAAAATAATAATTTTTGAGATGCTATTGCAAATTGTGAAATAATAAGTAATTATTACATTCATTAATTATGTTTCTAAATTTATTTTATTACATTTAAAAATAACCATTTTAATATAAATTAAAATATTATATGTTCTATTACCAAGCATTTCTTTTAAAACATGTCAAATATTTGTTTCAGTATAACAACCAATATTTCATTTCTTACCTTGATTTTCAATACCTTGTTTATTATTTTTAAAATATTTTTTCTTTAATTTTTTATGATTATCTAATTGATTATATAAATAGTCAATTAATTCATCATATTTACCATTATTAATTAAATTTTTACAGTGATTATATTCTTTTAAATATTTTCCTTTATTTCCAGCCAATATTCCAAGATATAATCTTCTAATTAAATGAAATTTATCTAAAATAAACTCAGCACCTAAATAATCTGCAACATCTTTAATTCACCCTGCACTATCACCACAAATAATTATTTTTGCTTGTTCAACATTTTCATAAAATTTTTTACAATGTTCTTTAATAAATTCAACAGTCTTTTTAACTCCAATTGCTGTTCTTGTTGGTCTTATAATTGCTTTTACTCTTTTATTTTGTACTTTGTGATTAATATTATCTGTATATGTTGTTATTAATCTCATAGAGTGTTTTATACCTTTACGTTTAAAATCTCAAAACTTTCGATGTCCATCATCAATTGCTACAAAAATAGGTTGATTTTTTTCTAATTTTACTTTTACTGGATTTGCTTCAATTACTTCTAAATTCTTAAAAACTCTATGAACAGTGCTAACACTAATACCTGCTTTTTTACAAATAGCACAAATATCATGATATCTTTTTCCGTCAGCAAAATATTCAATAATAATTTGTTCAACATCTTCACCAATTCTTTTATATTTAGGTAATTCTAGTCATTCATCAACTAAACAAACACGAACTCATTTTTGTAATTTTTCATCAAAATATTCATAAATTCTTCTTTTATAAGTTACTGGGCGGTTGTCAAATTTACGAAATAATTAATTATTATATTAGTAACTTATTTCCAAAATTACCATTTAAAAATGATGATAGACAAATTAAATTCTCTTTTACCCTTAAATTTAAATTTATATTCGACGTATTTTAAAAAATATACATTTAAAAGATAAAATAAAAATTATTAACAAGGAAAAAGACAAGAAATAATCTTGTCTTTTTTTGTAATTGTAAAATTTTAAAATTTTTATTATTAACATCCTTTAAATATCTACTACACGCAGTGACCAAGTAGGAGAAGTTAATAATTAATAACCGTCTTTAACGCTATTATCAACACGTGTTAGGGAACTAAAAAAGTGAACTACAACACAGTTGTTAAAAATAGTAGCTAGTATGTGGACTTGCATGGATAAATAAAAAGTGGAGTGATACCTAATAAAATATACTAACCATTAATGGTAATTCTTGGGGTGGGAGCGAATTGGAAACTAGTATATATAGACCTGTTGTAGGGACCTATTGTATTAATTCTATTCTTTATTTAACCAACCTTGCCACTCCCCAGTGAGCAAGTGTTGGTTTTATTTTTTATTTTTTTGAAAAAATTTTTTTGGGCGAGAAAATAAATTTAAAACTTGTAAAAAAAATTGAGCGGTGCCGGTTCAATTAAAATATTAATTTGTTCAACACAAATTAAATAAATATTGAATCGAATGCCTCAATGTTTTTTAAAATTTCATAATTTATTTTTGAGCCCAGTTTTCATGGAATGAATAAAACGAATAGTAGTATTATTAATAATCTAAAAATCAAAATATATGTTCTTTATGCTAGAAGCAACAGAACATATTAGGAAAGGATTATTATGCAAATATAATTTAAAAAAGAACAAATTGTTAAAGATAGACCACAATCTATTCTTATTGATTATGGTGAATATAAATTACAATGTCCAAAATGAATGGTTAAAAATAATAGTTTTATTGCTGATGATAAATATACATATTGAGTTTTTAATTTAGAAAATATTAAAAGAGAATTAAGTGGTAATGAATTAATAAAATTATTAGAACCATATATTAAAGACCAAAAAATAACTGTTAATAAACCAACTGCTCCAAAAGAATATTATCTTAATGATATAAAACTTGAACCATTAAAATTTTATGACCAGCATAATAGTTGATTTATCGGTGAAATAACAGATAACAAAACTAAAATTACTAATCCTTGTTTTAAATATAACATTACGTGAGAAGAAAACAGAAAAGGTTTTAAAATAAATAATCCATATAAACATGATGATTTACCAATTAATTATATAGTTACTTCTTATAAGGAAATTTCAAATCATAATGAAAAAGTATTTTTGTTGAACATGTAAACAAAATAAATTAGATTATTTATTCTTTAATACTAATGATATAAAAACAAGAAAATATTTTTTAAGAGATAAAAATGGTAAAGCAATTTGTTATGACTGTATTTTAAATATTAGGTTAAGTAGGAGGTATAAATATGGATAAAGAAAAATTAATTAGTTGATTAAATTTAATTTTAGATAGTGATATAGAACAATATAATAAAGAAAAAGACATATATTATTTAAATAAATTAAAAGGTTCAATTGATATTATTAAAATTTTAATTAATAAAATACAATGCAGAGAATTTGATTAATATGCAATATGACTTAATTATTGGAATTGACCCTGCTGGAATTGGTAATAATGGAATCGTTATATATTCAAATGAAACTAATAATATTATTTTTAATGAAATATTTAAAACTAAAACAGTTTTAGAAAGTAAAAATATGTATAAAGAATATTTTCAATTAATTCAAAAACAATTTATTAATCAAAAAATATTAATTATTGTAGAAAATTTCTTTTTAAGTTCAAAACAATTATTAACTAATCCATTAGCAACACCTAAAATTATTGGTGCATTAATGGTATTAGTAGAAGATGTTATGAATTGAGATTATTTAGAAAGTGAACCAAAAAATAAAACTAAAATAGAAAATTATAAAGGAAATATAAAATTAACAAAACATGAACAAGATGCATATAAACATATTCAATACTATTTAAGGAATTCTAAAAATGAAAGATAAAGAAAATTATGTCAAATTAAAAGTAAAACTGAGTAACACTATTGAAGCAAAATATTACGAAAAAGTTAATAAAGAATTATATTATAGTGTTCGTGGTCAATGAAATGGTTTAAACTATGTTACTTTAATTTTTAACAACCCAAAATTTTATAGACGCTGTATTTTATTAAACAAAAATGATGAAATTTTAGTAACTGGTCAAATTTTTAATACTTTAAATATTCCTAAAAATCGTGCATTTTGTTCAATTAATGTTAAATGATTTAAAAAATGAAAAGAGTAAAAAATGATATTATGAAAAATTTTATTAATAGTACCAATATTAATAACAAGTATAACACTAATAATATTTTTAATATTTATTATTAAAGAATTAAAAAATGAATATAAAGTTTTAAAATTATTAAATTCAATTGCAAAAAATTTAGAAAAAAAATAATCAAATAAGGAGAATAAATAATGAATAGATGTACATGAACTGAAACAATAACATTTGAAAAATTTATTCATGAACCATATTATGATGAAATTAAAAATGAACAAAGACAAAGACAATGTGAAAATATGACAGATGAGCAATTTGATGAATATGGAAGAGCATATTGTAAAGAAAATAGAATTAAAGTTGATGAAATTAATAAATCAAGACATAAAAATTGTATTAATAAAGAAAAATTAATTAAAGATTTAGAAGAACGAATAACATGACTTACAAATGAAATATCTAATGTTAAATATTTTAAACAAATAGAATTTTATATATGAGAAAAAATATGTTTAAAAGATTTTTTAATTAAAATAAAAAACAAAAATATTGAAATTGGTGAATTTGATTATGAATAAAGAAAAATTAATTATTTCTATGAAAGAAAGAATAGATTTATTAAATAATTCATTAATAGAATATTCATCCAAACTTTATGAGTTAGAAAACTGAATTATAAGACTTGAAAGAGGTGAATTTGACTAATGATAATATTACCTACTTTGTTTGAAAATAAAGATGAAATTGAAATATTATCACCATTTCCAAAAGAAATTCATACAAGTAATGATATTAGAGCAATTATTTTAAGACAATACCCAAATGTTAAATCCAAACACATAATTGTTTCTGACCCAGAAAGTAATGTTGCATTAATAGTTGGTGATAATGATTTTTATCAAGGTTGAATTAAAGTAACAGTTAAAAAATTAGAAATTAAAGGAGAATAGAAAATGCCAAGTATAGAAAATCAATCAAATTATACTTTAACTAAATTAATTAGAACTGGAATAAGTCCAATTTGTGCAATGATTGGTACAAGTGCTTATTATGGTCAAGTAATAGATAATCCATTATTAGGTTCAATTAATAGTAGTAAAAAAATACTATTAGGTTTAGGAATAATTGGTTTAGCAAATTATAGTAAATGAACTGAAAATAATATTAATCCTATTATTCCAAGAACACCAACTCCAATAACTACTACAACTACAACTGAGGGTCCTCCATGATTATTATTAAATAAGCAAGAAAATCAGTCATTAATGGATTGAGATACTTATATTTCATTAAATGCTTATGGTATATCAAATCTTATTAATGGATTAACGGAGTTAGTACCTAATAAATTTGAAACAATAAGAAAGATTTGTAATATGGCTACTGGTGGATGTTTAATATCAAGTGGTGGTGCTATGGGTATTAATAATGATTTTAATAATGCTTATGCAGTACCTACCATAATTGCTGGTGCAAGTGAAATTATCCATAATTTAATACCTATGGAAACTACAAATCATAATGAAGAAATGTAAGAAACATCATTTAATGATGAAACTGCAAGATTAATTAATGACAATAGATTTACTATTAATAGTGAAACTGCAAGTCAATATTATGGTAGTGATAATATGAGCGAAGTACCATTAAATAATGATAATGCTTCATTAAATTGAGATTACAATCACATGAGTTTATAAGGGAGGTGAAAAGCAATGAATAAAGAAAAAATTATTGAATATTATAATAATGAAATTCAGACATATAAAGAGAGAATGGAACAATTAAATAAAGAAATATCTGTATTAGTAAAAATTATAAGTAATTCACAGTCAATGATTGAAAGAATTAATGGTGGTCAATTTGATGAATAATTAAAAATTAAAAATAAATAGTTGAAAGGAAAATATTGAAATGAAAGAATTTTTACATGAATTAATAATTATTGGAACAAGTGTTGGAACATTAATTTGCAGAGAAATTATTGTTTTATTAAAAAGATTTATCACAACTCCAAAACATGTTAGAGCAAATAACAAAATTATAAAACATCAAAAAAAATTAGCAAAATTAAATGAAAAAATTAATAAAGGAGAAAAATAATATGACAAAAATTGAATTTAATGAAAAATATAGAAAACAAGATATCAGTATTGATAGAGATTTTGATTTACATATTGATAATTGTTTTAAATTTTCTGATATCAATACATTAGAAAATGCTGTTAATGATTATAAAAAACTAATAAGTGAAATGCCACAATTAGTTAAAGATTGATTACTGGGATAAGATTAGGAGAATGTTAAATGTTAGAAAATGAAAATAATGTTCAACAAACAACTGAACCTTTAACTGAAAATAATGCTCAACAAGAAATAGAAAATAAAGTTAATGAAGCAGAAAATAAGTTAAATAAACTTAATCAAGAAATTAAAGAAAAAGAAATGATTAATATATTTAAAAAATATCAAGTTAAAACTGAATTTTATGATTATTTAAAATTTAAAACTAATAATTTAGAAAATTCAAAAATTGAAGAAACTATTAAAAAAATGATTAAAGAACAACCAGTATTTAAAGAAACAATTAATACAGGTGGCAATAAACAAATAATTATTAATAATAAACCAAATGATAAAGAAAATTTTTTAATTAATTATAAAAAGAAAAATTATTTATAAATGAAAGGAAGAAATAAAATGTCAGTACCATTTAATCAAAATTTAGACAATACAGAGAGATTAGTAGAAGCACCAGAATTTATAGAGTTTTTTAAAATTTCAAATAGTCCATGGGCAAACTTTTTTCCTACTGAAATTGTTGACTCAGTAAATATTGAGTTTATTGTTAAAAAACCAAAAAAACCAGAAGTAAAAATTATTCCTTGAGATGATAAAAGTAAAAGATATGAATTACCATATGTTGATACAGATAAAATTAGTAAAAAAATAACTAAAAAATATCTTGCAGGAGAAATTATTACAGATGTAGATTTAAAAGCAAATAATGGTCAAAATTTATTAGATAGTATGCAATATGAAGTTGCAAATGATTTAGCAGATAAATTGGCAATTGATGATACACAAGCAATTGCAAAATTTGCTACTAAAATCGATATTGAAGATACAACACCAGTAGGCTATTTAAAATCAATGTTATCTGCTTGAAATACTTTGTTTCAATTTAGAAATATTGCAAATAGTAAATTTTTTATTACTAATGGTCTTTATGATAGTTTAGTTTATTTAGCAGATAATAAAGGTTTAATTACTGATAATCAGTTGGCACAACAATTACGTTTAAATGGAAATAATTTATATGTAAAAGGTGTATTATGTGAAATCGTTCTTGATGACTATATGGTTTTTACTAATGATAAAAATGAACAACAATTAATGACCTTTATTTTAGCAACACCAAGAGCAATGAAAAGATACATGATAGAAAATACAGTTATTTATGTAGATTTTATTAAAGATGATAAAGCAGGAAGAGCATATAAAGTTGCTGGTGAAGTTGTTGGAGAAGCAATACCATATATTTCTAATAATGAAACAACATCAAGATGAATGTTATGTGGAGTTATTAAAACAGAAAAAACTGATTTAAAAACTAAAATTACAAGTTTAACAATTGATATTACTGCAAATGTTAATAACAATAATAGTGAATTAAATACACAAATAAAAAGTACTAATGAAGTTAAATCATTAAATCCAAATTTAACAAATTCAACTATTAAATATTTTAGTGATGCACAAGGAAAAACTAATGTAAGTAATCAAAAACAAAAAGCCGGTGACTTATATATAACTATTACTGCAAATGTTAATGACTTAAATTATAAAGGAACAACAAATCAAATTAAAATAACTCTTAAATAAAGGAAATTAATACCATGCCAATAGGTACAACTAATACAGCAATACTTTTAAACATAAATAAACCCAAACATACTAGAATAAGTAAACAACAAGAAAATAAAAGTTTTTGATGAGAAATTTTAGAAATGATTGGTGTACAAGTAATAGCAGTAGCACTTGCTCCTTTTACTGGTGGATTAAGTGAAAGCGTAGCCCTTGGATTAGGTGCAAGTGATTTTATTGCAAGTGCCATTAATTTTGGTATTTATGCTACAACTGATTTTACTATTAATCAAGTTTATGATTATTTAAAAGGAAATGTAACAAAATGAAATACTTTCTTTAATATACTACCTGCATTTGCTGGACTTAATAAAATTAGTCGTGGTTATCGTACTACTAAATTTATTAAACTAACACAAAAAACTAAAACATTAGAACAAATTGGCGTTAAAGAAGCAAAAAATTTACAAGAAATTATTAGTCAAGTAAGTGGAAAAGAAATTTTAACAGATAAAATTATTGGTAATAAACGTTATTTAATGAATTATAGTTTTACTCCTAATCGTGAAACAGTATTACGAGATTTAGGTTATGTTGCTGAAAGACAATATAAGAATAATTTTCAAAAACTAGAAACACAAAAGTTAAAAGAACACTTATTATTACAAAATACATTAATAAAATTAAGTCCACAATTAACTCCTAAATTTAAAATTAAAGATATTGAAAAAGCAAATAACTTTTTAAAAAAATTTAATACTGATTTAAAAAAAGTACTATCTATGAATCAACATGATTGATTAAATTTAGTTCATACAATATATACAGAAAATAGATATGGAAAAACTTTAATTTTAGATTTACAAAAAATTCGTGCTAATGCTATTAAATTTAATTTTAAAAAAAGTTCAATTCATAAGATTGTTTTAAATGCAAATAAAATTTTTAAATATTTGGATATTAGATTTTATTTAAAAAAAGGTTTAAATAAATTTTGAAAAAATACACCATATTTTGAAAAAATACGAGAAAGTATATATAAATTACAAGAAAAATTTGAAAAGTTAGAAAAACAAGCATTTGAAAAGATTAATAAATTAAAACAAAAAGCAACTGATTTATTTACTAGTGCAGAAAAAAGAGCAATTAAACATGCACAATTAATTCCATTAAATTCACAAGTATTTATGGGTTGTAAAATTCAACCTTTATCATTAGATAAATGTGCAATTACTATTTATCATCGCAATCCTAAATATAAACCAATTACAGTTGTTGATAGTATTCTTAAAGCAAAAACTTTTGTTACTCAAATACATCCATTTCATTGATATCGTTGATATAGTGGTTGATACATTGGTTATGGTATTAATCGTAATAAATGATTAAAAGCAATAGCATTTGCTCCACCAGTGGTACAACAAGTAATTAGAGATAGTTTTAAAGTATATAGAGAAATATTTAGAATAATAAGAACTTATCATAAAGTAGTAAATGTTATTAATAATCCTATTGAAAATATTAATAAATCATTTAAAAGTGTTGGTTTAAAATTTTCAGTTAATACTTTATTTGGCACTGGACTATTACATCATTTAGAAAAATTTGCATATAGTCAAGTTGTAAAAAAAGGTAAGAAAAAGTTACAAAAAGAAATTATCCATATATCACATAGAAAAACTAAAACAAAAACTAAGCATTATAAAAAAGCATTTTTTAAGGAATGATAAATTATGATTAATAAACTTTGAACTGATGTCAGTCTTGAAAATTATAATAACTGATATCCATTAACTGGAAAAATTACAGAAACCCCACAGCAATATATACAGACATGACCTAATGTTAATGATTGATTTAAAACTTTTGCTATTCGTGCTCAAAATGATATTAATGCTTATCTTGATTTTATTTTATCTAAATTTCCTTTTGATAGTTTTAAAGATGAATTAATTAAAGAAACATTAAGAGATATGGTTTATGTAATGGTTGAACATTGAGTATTTAATCGTACACCAATTGAATTTAATGTTGATGCTACTATTCAATTTAATAATGGTAGTCAATTTAGTGCAAGTAGTATTCCTACGATTAATGTTTGAGATTTAGCACCTAGTAGAATGAAAATATGAGCAAGATTAACAGAATTAAAACAAATATTTTCAAGTTATAATGATGATGAAATAGATATTGAAAAAATTGACTTAAAAGCATTTTATACTAGAAATCAAGTTGATGAATTAATTGAACAACAAAAAGAATTTACATTATCAAAACAAATTAAATTATATGATGATTTAGTTGATGATAATGAAAATGAAATATACAGAGGTCCTGTTAGTAAATTTGTTAATAAAGGTTATGTTGCAACAGATTATGATAAAGAAACTGAAACAATGATTTTAGATTGACCAGATGAAATTGGAACATTACCACAAGAAGCATTACAAAATAATCCACAAATTGGTGATTATACACATGCACCAACTTGTGATTTTTCTGCTAAACAACAAAAACGAATTACTACAAATGAAAATACTATTAAATTATTAGAAACTAAAGTTGATAATAATATCAAATTATTAGAAAATAAAATTGAGATTAATAAACAAAATATTGATGATATTAAAAATAACTGATTTAATATTGAAACTAGTCCATTATGAAAAGAAATATCAAATGAACTTTCAACTGATAATTTAAATAAAGAAATATTAGTAATATGAGGTTATATTTATGAAAGTGATATTTATAAATATAAATATACTAGAAAATCTATATTTAAATTAGATAAAGAATCTGCAATAAAATCATATACTCTATTAGATACTTTTTATTCAGATGAAATTAATAATATTAGATTATATTTAACTTGCATTAATTATAAAATTCGTGCAAGTGCTACATCTGGAACATATTACTCAGGATTTATTTCTAAAATATATCAATATATTGGAAAAGGTACACCAACTGAATTTATAGCAGAAGAAACTTCTGGACATGATTATTATACAAAACAAGAAACTAATGAATTGTTGGATAAAAAGCAAAATATTGATGATGAGAATTTACAAACAGTTGTTAAACAAATTGTTCCAGCAATTAATGAAAATAAACTAAATATTGATAAAAAACAAGATAAATTAATTGCTGGTACTAATATAACTATTGATCAAAATAATAAAATTAGTGCTACTGGTGGTAAAGTAGATTTATCTGATTATTATAAAAAAGAAGAAATAGATAAAAAATTAGAAGATAAAATGGATAAAGACCATTTTAAATATGCTTTTTCTATTAATACTATTGGTACTGAAATTCTTAGTTTAGAAACTACTGATAAAACTATTGCTGGTGCTATTAATGAAATTATCAAAAAACAGCCACAACCAATTCCAATTCCTCCAAGTGGTTCAAATTGAAAAGAAGTAGGAGAAATTATAACAGATAAAAATAATAATAATCAAAATTATATAAAATATATATTTAAAGATAAAACACATTATAGAATATATATAAGTTATGGTGATTATACAACTAAAGAAAATAATAAAAATTATAGTTGACAAATAATTAATTTTTATTATCAATTAGATACAAGCGTTGTAAAAAGTAGTTTATGAATAGCAAATAATAACAATAACCAACAAACTGAAATTAATATTTATAACAATAGAATAATGTGGGGTATGGGTAGAGATTATATTTTTAAAAAATTAGAAGAATTACAGGAATAATATTATGTTTTTTAAAATTATAAAAATTATTTTAGGTTTAATAGGAGTAATTTTATCATCAGCAACAGCAGGTTTAATTATATTTATCATTGTAAAAATCATATTAAAAATTAATCAAATATTTTAAGAAAGGTGGTGAATATTATGTTAGGTAAATTTTTTAGAAAAGATAAAAGCAATATTAATGATAATCAAAGTGAAAAATTAAAATTTTTAACTAATAAAAATAAAAGTACACATGCTTCTATTTTAAATTATTTTGGTTTTAATGATTTTAACCATGAAACTTATTTTACTGATTTTGTAGCAGAAAATAATGCTAATTTATATAATGCTCCATTAGAAATTAATAATGAAACCATTAAACAATATTTAATTCAACAAGAATTTTATAGAAAAAATTGAAATTCTATTTTTAAATTAAGTAAATTAGGAATTAGTGGTTATTTAATTTATATTGCAAATGATAATTTATATTTTCAAGTAGTTGACATACAACAAAGAGTTTATGATATTACTGGTAAATTAATTCAATGTACTATTTTTTATGATAATTATGAACAAAATGCACAAACTGTAAGATTATTTGAAGTTTATACATTAAACAATGAACAAGTAACAATTAATCGTGCAATTTATAGTATTAATGATACTAAAAAACAAAATAAATTAGATTTTAAATCATACATTAATAATCCCAATTTAGTACAAGAACAAATACTAAATATTAATTATATACCAATAGCAATTATGAGAAATAAAGCAAATGAACAAGCAGATTGTGATAAAGTAATGGATAAAATTAAAGCATTAGATGTTATTTATGAACAAATTGTTTTAGATACTATTTTAAACTCACCTAAATTTATATTTAGTCAAACTTATGGTAATGTTCAATCAGCATTAGAAGAAGCAGTAAGAACTTTGGTTACTAAAAACTACATATTTAAAAGTGGTGGAGATAATAATGAACAAAACGAAAATATCAATATGACAAATAGTAATTTTAAAGGTAAAAATTTAACTGATATATATGATTGAAATGTTAATGAAATATTTAAACGTTGTGGTATTCATATACCAAGTCAAAAGAAATCAGCACAACAATCAGTTCCAGAAAGTACAGCAGTTAATATTTCAACCATTAATTATATTGAACAAAAATTATGACAATTTAATATTGATATTCTTAAATTTATTCAAATATTAGTACGTATGGATAAAGATTTATTAAATAGTAAAACATTTAACATTAATGATGAACAAAAAATTAATAATTTAACAGTTAAATTAAAATTATTTAATCCCAAAAATAACCAATTAATAGGAGAGAACAATGGAAAACAACAACAAACCACAAACGAAGTTTCCACAGAAACAAACTAAACTTAATCAAGCAGAAGTAGAAAATGATTATTTAATTGATAATATTCCTTATGACTTTACTAATATGATGCGCGCTACTAGTGACCCAGATATTAATAGAGCATACGATGAATTTAAAAAAAGAACTTTATATATTTATGAAATTGAACGCTTATTTAAAAATAATGAAAATAATAGTTTAAGATTTTCAGCAAATACTATTAAAATTGGTTTTATTGATATTGATAAAGTATTAAAAGCTACTGCTGTTGAAACATCAGACTTTACTATGCAATTAAATCAAAGAGCAAGTACAAACATTAATGATAATACTATTGAATATAGTATGACTGATATTAAAAATTTAATTTTTCAAGAAATAAATTTATTAAATCAATTTAAATTATATGCAGTGAGTATAAATGAACCATTAACTGAAAATAATATTGATAATTTATATATTATTAATAATTATTCACAACCTTATCAAAATCCAAAAACAAGAAGTACTAAAAGTATAACTATTATTAAAATTAAAGATTTTAAAACAAGAGATGGTTATCCAATCATTATTAAATTACAAAAACCATTAGACAAAGATACCAAAGTTATTGGTTTAAAAATTAAAGCTCCTAGAAGCATGATTTTTGGCAATATAAAGGTACTTGGTGAAGTTGACAATATGGAAGTATACCCAAAGTTATTTGTTAAAGATAAGATAGCATTTCCGCTATTATCAATGCCTATTGAAACGCAACCAAAAGTTAGAATATTACAACAATGATTTAGTGAACAAATATTATCTTGAAACTTAGCAAAACAATTTATAAATCAAGAAAAATCAGTTTTAGATTTAATTGCTATTGGTGGAGGTAAAGAAACAAGAAAAGAAATAATTAAAAACGCAAGAGTTACACATGCTTGATTAGGATATTTTTTAAGTTCTTATTCTTTTGGAGAATGACCATTAAAAGAAAAGAAAGAACTTAAAGATAAAGAAGTATGAAAAATTCAGAGTGGTCCAATTGGTAAAGAATATACAAGTATTGCTACAAATGATAAATTTTTAGATGTTGAATTAGAAATAAAAGATGCACCAACTAATGATAGTTTACAACAACTATTATTAAATATGTTAAGTTATACATATAACTATAATAGAAATTTTGAAGGAGCAACTTATGATGAACATACGGGTAAATCAACAAATAAAATAGCAGAATTACGTGATACATTTTCGGGACAAAAACCTGATGAAGTTATTACTAATTTATTTAAGCAATGAGAATTAGATTATCCAAATTATATTGATTTATTACAAGTTAAAATATTTAAACAAGTATTTATTATGTTGTCAAAATATATTTATTCATCTTTATCAATAAATAAAGGATTAAATGATGATAATAAGATTTTATTACCTTACTATTTTGAATTAAAATCAAGTCCAATAAAACCTAATAAAAATGATATTTGGCAATTTAAAGATGTAAAGGTAATATTAAAATCTCCATATTTTGATTTTACTGATATTAATGACATTAAATTAAAAAATAATGATATTAGTCAAAATGAATTATTCAAGTTAGATGACAATCAATTTAATTGATTATCAATTACCAATGAATTAGAAAGTAATAATATTCCGTCATTAATTCCTGCTGATTGAACATTAGCTAACGGTGAATATGGAAAATATTTTACAAGAATAATTATTGAAAAAAACAAAATTGAAAACGCTTTAAATTTATATGGTTCAAATAAATCTCAACTATTTTCTAAATTAGAATTTTATAAAGAAATTTTAAAAATTGATAATAATAGTGAATTTGAATTACAAATTGAAAATCCGATTAACAACTTAAATCGGATTGAAATTAGTGGTATATTTGGTGCTGGAAATTATGATTTAATTTTAATAACCGATAAAAAAGAAATAAATTTACAAAATATTAATTTATTTGATAAATATAATGAGAATATTTCTTATATAAATATAGAAATTTAATTATCAAAAATATCCATCAGGATAATAATCTTTAACTCATGGTATATCTATTCTTTCAACAGAATCTCCATCATTATAAAATTTGGTTTTTTTAGGAGTATCAGCAAAATAAATTTTAAATTCACTTTTAATATCAACTGATATATTATGAATATCAGACATTCATATTTTTTGAACTCCCATTATAGGTTCCTTATTTGATGCTAAAAAATATTTAAGTCCATTAAGATTATGGATAATTAACCCCCATGATTAATCCTATTGTTCCAGTTGTTGCACCAGTTAGTGCTAATGCTAATGTTATTTTACTTAAATTTGCTTTTATTCATGTTTTCATAATAAATTTCTCCTTACTTATATTTTTATAAAATTGTACAACGTTTTGAACAACATTTACTTTTTTTGATATTTTGTTTTTGTTTATTGTTTTTTATTTTTTTATCTTCTACTACTTCATTTAAATTTATATGTTCTCATACTTCTTCATTATAAGTGATTGATTGTCTAACTCCGTTTATATTATCTACATATCATGTTGTTGTATTATTTTTAGATGTTTTCATATTAAATTACTCCTTTTTTCCTTGATTTTACTTATAAATTGTACTATTTTTGATTATTTTTACAAGTATGATTTTAAACGCAAAATAACGCCTAAATTAAAGGTGTTTATTTTATGATACCTATATTATTAATTGAATGCTACTTGCTTATTATATTGAAAATATGAAAGTACTTTTTTTCGCAATACCATTATTTTAATAATAATTACGTTCTTATGTGGATTATTGTGAATAAAATAAATTATTAATATTATTTACCATATTTTAACACTTTAAATTTATGTAAATTAAAATTAATAATTAGTATAAAAAAGATTAGGAGAGCAAAATATGAGTTTTAATTATAAATGAAATTTTAGAGAAGAAAGTGCAAAAATTGATAAATTAGTTTTAGAATATATAACAAATAAGTGAGAAAAACGAGATTGAAGAATATTTAAAACAAGAGACAAAAAGAAATATAAAATTGTTGATTATCAATATCGAACAAGAAAAATAATGTATGGATTAGTAACTTATAAAAGAAGAATTTATGAATATTTTGATGAAAAATTACAAAAATGAGTTCGTGTTTGTTTAGTTGATGAATGACTAGAATTACCTAAATATAAAAGAATTGGTGAAGATGTTGAACAAACTATTATTGAATATTTTGCTGATGGAAAAAGATATCATGATATTTGTGCTATTTGTAAAAAAGCAGGTATTAGTCTTAGTTCTATTCATAGAGTTTTTAAAAATTTAAAAGTAATTGAAGCAAATCCAGTAAAAGTAAAATTAGAAAAAAATCAACCTATTTTTGTAGCAATTGATGATGGACATCGAAAGTTTTGAGATTTTAAACGTAAAGGTATAAAACACTCTATGAGATTAATAACAACATATACAGATAATATTAATCATAAAGTACAAAATAAAAGAGTAAAAGCAATTATTAGACCAACAAGAACAGCAATTGGAGTTAAAAAAACTGCTGAATTTGTTAAAGAACATTGTCAAAAATTTTATGAAAATGTTGAACAAGCAAAAATAATTATTTGTGGAGATAGTGCTGGATGAATTAAAGATGTAGCAGATTATCTTGGTGCTGAGTTTGTTTTAGATAAATTCCATTTAATTAGAACATTATATCTTGGTATAATGGCGGGAAATAAAGGAAAATATTGAAGTGAATATAATAATTGTAAAGATTTCATTAATAATGGTCAATATGAACAATTAATTGATTATTTATATAAAGAATTAGATAATCATAAAAAGTTAAAAAAACAATATTTTAAAAATAATAAAAAAGGTATTGTTAATCAAGGTGCAAAATGAAATATTGGTTGTTTTACTGAAACAAATATTTGACATGTTTTAAAAGAAATGATTGTTAATAGAACATATAGTATTTTTATTTATATAAAAATGGTTATTTTTAAATGTAATCAAATAAATTTAAAAACATAATTTTACTTATTTTAAAATAAAAAATTAAAAAAACTTATTAAATTAAAAGTTAATAAGAATTTTTGTTATATATTTATGTTAATTAAATTATTAAAATATTTTTATAATTTATAAAATTGAGTATTTTAATTGTAATATTTTTAAATTAGTAGTAAGATAAATTTACAATTTCATAAAAATCCAAATTATTTCTTGTCTAACATAATAATAAGACTACAACGATTTAATTTATTCCGGATTTTTGACAATCTACCTTACTGGGCGGTTGTCAAATTTACGAAATAATTAATTATTATATTAGTAACTTATTTCCAAAATTACCATTTAAAAATGATGATAGACAAATTAAATTCTCTTTTACCCTTAAATTTAAATTTATATTCGACGTATTTTAAAAAATATACATTTAAAAGATAAAATAAAAATTATTAACAAGGAAAAAGACAAGAAATAATCTTGTCTTTTTTTGTAATTGTAAAATTTTAAAATTTTTATTATTAACATCCTTTAAATATCTACTACACGCAGTGACCAAGTAGGAGAAGTTAATAATTAATAACCGTCTTTAACGCTATTATCAACACGTGTTAGGGAACTAAAAAAGTGAACTACAACACAGTTGTTAAAAATAGTAGCTAGTATGTGGACTTGCATGGATAAATAAAAAGTGGAGTGATACCTAATAAAATATACTAACCATTAATGGTAATTCTTGGGGTGGGAGCGAATTGGAAACTAGTATATATAGACCTGTTGTAGGGACCTATTGTATTAATTCTATTCTTTATTTAACCAACCTTGCCACTCCCCAGTGAGCAAGTGTTGGTTTTATTTTTTATTTTTTTGAAAAAATTTTTTTGGGCGAGAAAATAAATTTAAAACTTGTAAAAAAAATTGAGCGGTGCCGGTTCAATTAAAATATTAATTTGTTCAACACAAATTAAATAAATATTGAATCGAATGCCTCAATGTTTTTTAAAATTTCATAATTTATTTTTGAGCCCAGTTTTCATGGAATGAATAAAACGAATAGTAGTATTATTAATAATCTAAAAATCAAAATATATGTTCTTTATGCTAGAAGCAACAGAACATATTAGGAAAGGATTATTATGCAAATATAATTTAAAAAAGAACAAATTGTTAAAGATAGACCACAATCTATTCTTATTGATTATGGTGAATATAAATTACAATGTCCAAAATGAATGGTTAAAAATAATAGTTTTATTGCTGATGATAAATATACATATTGAGTTTTTAATTTAGAAAATATTAAAAGAGAATTAAGTGGTAATGAATTAATAAAATTATTAGAACCATATATTAAAGACCAAAAAATAACTGTTAATAAACCAACTGCTCCAAAAGAATATTATCTTAATGATATAAAACTTGAACCATTAAAATTTTATGACCAGCATAATAGTTGATTTATCGGTGAAATAACAGATAACAAAACTAAAATTACTAATCCTTGTTTTAAATATAACATTACGTGAGAAGAAAACAGAAAAGGTTTTAAAATAAATAATCCATATAAACATGATGATTTACCAATTAATTATATAGTTACTTCTTATAAGGAAATTTCAAATCATAATGAAAAAGTATTTTTGTTGAACATGTAAACAAAATAAATTAGATTATTTATTCTTTAATACTAATGATATAAAAACAAGAAAATATTTTTTAAGAGATAAAAATGGTAAAGCAATTTGTTATGACTGTATTTTAAATATTAGGTTAAGTAGGAGGTATAAATATGGATAAAGAAAAATTAATTAGTTGATTAAATTTAATTTTAGATAGTGATATAGAACAATATAATAAAGAAAAAGACATATATTATTTAAATAAATTAAAAGGTTCAATTGATATTATTAAAATTTTAATTAATAAAATACAATGCAGAGAATTTGATTAATATGCAATATGACTTAATTATTGGAATTGACCCTGCTGGAATTGGTAATAATGGAATCGTTATATATTCAAATG